>JAITVN010000035.1 GCA_031285775.1 Streptococcaceae bacterium
GCGGTCGGCTCAAAGTTCTCATCTGCAATGTCGCCCAGTGCGTTCTGCTCTTCGTTGGCAGCAAAGGAGAAAATCGTGGCAATGGTCAGTTTTTTCTCTGCCGAGGCTTGAAGTTTCTGGAGGGCTTCATAATAGAGCTTGGCTGCTTCGACACTCGAAACCGCAAACATGGCGTTGAAGCCTTTGCCTGCATTGCGGTGTGTCTTTTGTGAAAAATGGTTGAGGATATACTCGGAAATCTCATTGATACGCGTCGGATGCAGCAGTGCTTGGCGGTTTTCTGCCGCTGAGAGCTTTTGGGCGTCGGTCTCAGCTTCAAGTCTGGCAAACTGTGGCCGAACATCGTTATAATCGACCATGAATTTCAAGACTTTCTGGTCGCGAATCGCATCGGTGATGACGTAGGAATGCAGCTCTGCGCCGAAGACCGAGGCTGTCGTCTCGCTCCCCAAGGCGTTCTCGACGAATATCGGCGTGCCCGTGAAGCCGAACTGGTAGTAATGCTTGAACTTTTTCTTGAGATTGCGCTGGGCCTCGCCGAACTGGCTGCGGTGGCACTCGTCGAAGATGAAAACCACCTGCTTGCTGTAGATTTCGTGGCCGTCCATGTCCTTCGACTTCATGAGATTATTGAGCTTTTGGATGGTCGTGACGATGATTTTGTTGTCGGCCTTTTCGATGTTGCGCTTGAGTCCAGCCGTGCTCTCGGAGCCATTGACCGAATCCGGAGAAAAGCGCTGATACTCTTTCATAGTCTGGTAATCCAGATCTTTGCGGTCAACCACGAAGAAAACCTTGTCAATAAAATCCAGCTCTGTCGCGAGCCGCGCCGCTTTGAAAGAAGTCAGCGTTTTGCCCGAGCCTGTCGTGTGCCAGATATAACCGCCCGTCTCAGGACCAGACTTCAACTTGGCAGTGTGTGCAGATTTTATCTTCCAGAGAATCCGCTCAGCTGCTGCAATCTGGTAAGGTCTCATGATCAAAAGCGTGTCATTTGTATCAAAAACAGAATAATTAATCAGCACATTGAGCAGCGTATTTTTACAGAAAAAAGTCGCCGTAAAATCCTTCAAATCCTTAATCGGCTCATTATCCTTGAGCGCCCAATTCATCGTAAAATCGAAAGAATTCTTATCGCGCTTTGTCGTATTGGCAAAATAGCGCGTGTCCGTGCCGTTCGAAATCACAAAAAGCTGCAAATACTTGAACAGCGAATTCTCCGAGTTAAAACTCTCCTTACTGTAACGATGAATCTGGTTAAACGCCTCGCGAATTGACACGCCCCGCTTCTTCAGTTCAATCTGCACCAGCGGCAGCCCATTCACCAGCACCGTCACATCATAGCGGTTGGCCTGAGTCCCCGCCTGCTTCATCTGATTAATCACCTGCAGCTTATTGCGCGCCACATTTTTCTTATCCAGCAAGTAGATATTTTGAATATGGCCGTCGTCGAAAATAAAGTCGCAGACAAAATCATCGTGGATTTTTCGAGTTCTCTCAATGATGCCATCACTTGGCTTATTGATATACTCTGTCAGAATGCGCGCCCACTCAGCATCACTAAAGGTCACCGCATTCAGCATCTGCACTTGTATGCGAAGATTCTCCAGCAGAGCTTCCGGCGTCGTCAGATAGTTGAGATATTCATAGCCTTGATGCTGCAAGTCCTTGATGAACTCACGCTCGAGGTCGGATTCTGTCTGGAAGTTGCCCTCCTGCTCAAGTTTGTTGTATTTGTCTAGGATGATGAAGTGGTTGGATTCTAGGATGGGCGCGGTTTCTGTGGTTTCTTGCATGGTACTCCTCTGACTGACTCTCAGTCAATTTCTCTTTTTTACTAATTCGTCAATTATTTACTTAATCTTTTTTAGAGACATATTTATTTCCTTAAGTTGTGATACAACCTCTTTCAAATAACCACCAGAATCTTTACCTCTTCTGTATGAATCAAGTTCAATAATTTCTTCTCTACCTGTCAGTTTGTATTGCGGTTGCATTTCAAGCTTTCCTTTGCTATCTCGCTTCCATCTGACACCACTTGTGTCTGTAAAGCAAAGTTCAAATCCATCCGTCTCATGAATTCCCTCTGGATCCCTATATTTTCCACTGGGGATAACCTTAACAAATCTATTCGAGAATAATTCATGCCCAAAATAATGAATAATTTCCACTTCATAAATTGGGCTCTGTGAGTTATTACTGATAACAATATATTTATTGTCACTATAGTCCCAGTCCTCAGACCAAATCGCAATATTATAAGCTTGTGTATCTTGCCTCTGCAACTCCAATTGTGTCTTCATTATGTGTGTTTGCCGAAAAAATAATGCAGCTTGAAAGATCACAGCAAATGCGGAGATAATACCTGCAATAGTTGTGGTAATTGTTAAAATAGATTCCATGAATAACTCCTTAAAGGCTATCGTTGATAAATAACGGCGCTCGCCAATTCGGTAACATCAAGCTTTCTTTTCATCTTCGACAAGGGGGGCCAAGGTTACGAAGATTTTCGTTCCTTCTGTATTTTTTGAAAGATAATCCAAATTCTGCTCACGAACTGGCTTAACAAACGTACGAAGCTGCCTTTCTGTTTTTCGTAAACTTAAAACTATAAACCGTAACGGTGTCTCATCTCTTCAAGCGTATAGCGCGTGCCATCATCCTCTTTGCGTGCCTCCTCAACCATTTTTAAATCATAGGCCTCTTCAATTTGAGCTTCCAAGGCTTCTTTTAACATGGTTGAAAGCGACTTACCGTGTAACTCCGCGAATTCTTTCATTACTTTGCATTGAGTGTCATTTAACCTTACTGATGTGAAAGTCATTTTTGTTTCCTCCCGACCACTTCTGTAGGCTTATTTTACTATATTTAAGGAAAACGTCATTGATTCGGAAACTCTAAAACACTATTTGGTAAAACTCACAATGAAGTTAATTTATCCATAGGTAATTCCACAACCAATACGTAAAATATGTTGATTTGTCATAAGCGCCACTGAGCGCTTAATCTTTAGAAATACTTCACTTCAATAGATGCCAATCATTATCAATCTTATTATTTGAGGATCTCCAACAATTTTCTACATCAAATAACTTGTATTCTCTATAAACATTCTTAGAATCAAAATAAGAAATTCTTACCTCATCAAAATTACTTTTTATTTCGCTTTGCTTAGCACAAAAATCTAAATCATACCTCAATATAGTACAGGAACCAATTAGAAAAGAATAAGCACCATCATTCCCATAAAAGTTTTTGTTACCTTTTGATTCTGAATGACTAATTTGTATTGTCTTCCCAACTTTTTCAGCCTCTAAGTACAATTGGAGATTTACATTTCTTACAATTTCATTTTTGTTTTTAGTATTATGAATTTCTATCCATAAAGGAACATTAAATACACCGTTTGAATCAAACCCCCAAGCAGACTGTGTAGTTTTATTATAAACTGACTTCACATAGATATTTACTTTTCCCCTACCATCGAGATTAACTTGAATTATTGTTTGAGCAACATACCCAATAGTTGTAGCAACTAACGAAATAACTGCACCCACTATTAATAAATTGATTTCTTTCATTTTCAGATTTCCTCGCTTGTTCCATCAAAATAGATTCTATTTTCGATAGCACTATTAAGAGTTGTAATCTCCGGAAAGCTAATTTTCTCAACATCAATGTCCAAATTATCTAGATTTCCAAAAGCCTTCTCTAAGTCAAGCAAAATCAAAATTAGTTTATTCTTTACATTGCTGATAACTTTTTGGTATGAGGAAATACTGTACTCCTGGATAATACTAACACAAGTTACTCCAACTTTTTGATAAATAAATCCAGCCATATCTGTTAGGTCACGCCCAACTTTTGAATCCGTTTGAATTGTCTCTTCTATGCTTTTGACACCATCAAGAATACAAGTTTCTTCTAAGACATCTCGTAATTCTTCGGGAATAAAGTTTGTTGGTAAAGGAACATTAGTGACTTTGTAGCTTCCATTTATTCCAGTGTAAAAAATTTTATTAGAGATCTTCTTTCGATACCCAGGAAGTTTTTTGATATCAGGATAACCGTTCAATTCGCTTGCAATCCAAGCCTGAAGGCTTTCATTCTCTAAGGAATACGAAATAACCAAAAGTCTCTGCAATCCTTCTTCTAGCGTAATTTTATTTGTAGCAATATCCTTAATGAGTTGACTTTTTGCCATTTCTATTTCCAACTTTCGTTTAACTCTTCTTTTTCCATCATTATGCATCTGAGAGAATGAATTTTGAAGCTACCGACTTCACTCAAACTCCACAATCTCTTCCGCCGTCTCATAAATATCAACACGATTATCAACGTCAATCCGATTGACCAGCCAACCATTAAGTCCGCATTGATAAATAAAATCTTCAATCCGATTCACACCATTCATTTCACGCAGAGTCACAACTACTCCAAAACGAATTCCTTCGCCGTCACGTGGCTGAAGTCGTTCCTTAGTCTTAATGCTCATCCCCCAAAGTTTGTTTCCATAAACTTTCTTAGCGCGAGCATTAGGACGGATGACTTCACCAATGTGTTTTACGTTATCCCACTTTCTGAAAAGTCGACGTGCTTCTTCTTCGGTCATCGGATGGTCTTCACTTTCCATACTTTGCTGATCATCATTGATTGTCTTAATATCTCCATTGTCCATAACACGACCAAAGTATAAATCTAATTCAGTATTTGTATAGTCTACGCCTTGATTGCGAGATGTTTTCGGAAAATAACACATTGTCGCTTTAGCAATATAAGGATATTTTTCATCAGAAATCGGAACAGGAAATTTATAGTTATATGTATTAAACTTCTCTGAGACACCAGAAAGCACAAACTTGATTTCATCGTTCTTTGACTTTAATATGTCATCAATCTTTTGTGGAACAATGCCATAACCAGTTAGTTTGATTGAATCATAACTTAAATCGTTTTCCCATCCGATTGCTGAATCTATCAGCATTGCTTTAGCAACTTCACGAGGTAGATCCATTACATCAATGAGATAAGAAAGTTTTCTAGAAATCCAAGGAGCTGCATAAGAGGTTCCCGAAACATATCCCAACCCTAGCGGCTCACAGACTTTCATCCACTTTTCTGATGTACCGCCATAATAACTCACATCCGGTTTTGCGAAGAAAGAAAGCACAACTCCCTCACGAGTATATGGTGCAGGTTGTTTATTAATCCCCACCGAGCTGACGACCACTGAATTAAGTGAATCTGCCGGCGCTCCTATTCGCCTCATTGGTTCTGTGTTTTCCTTATTGGTTCCAGCAATAACAAAAATCACATCGTTTTCATATTGGATTTGGTCTAATATCGCTCCTTCGGCAGAAATAAAGTTTTTATTTACCTCCTCGTTTGAACCAAGCGACAAATTCCAGACATGAATGTCTCGATTTTGTGAAATGATTTCACGAATACTTCTTATAATTGAAAATGAGCTGAATGCTTTTGCTGTTGCAACTCCAAAGTGTCTAACATGAAAACGTCCACATCCATCATCCAATTCTGGATTCAACTTGGGACCATCTACAATGATTGAGCTAACAGCCGTTCCATGGAGGTAGTCATCCTCCGTTTTTTCTATACTCTCATCAACCATGTCATGGTAATCAACCCAATCACTAAAATAAACTCGATTATCAAACAATGTGTCTATCACACCAATGGTTGGTTCATTACTTGGCTCAGGAATAATGGATGAATCTTCTTGAAAGTTTTTCTTAAAGTCACTCGGCGAAAATTCTGAAAAGTTCTCCACTGCCATCGCAATTAAATAAGGTGCTTCTCGAAGTAAAACTTCTAGATAGTCTTCATCAAGCAGAACAGTATGTTCGTCAAGAATTCTATCTACTGAAATTCGGATTCCTATTTTTCTGAGCACTTCTCTCACGTCAGTTTTCGTATCATACAAGGTAACAATGGCTTCTTTTTGAGGATTGAAACTCCCATCTCCCAAGTCAAATTTTTCTACATAAGAGGCATCAACGACAATTTGCTGAAACAAAGTTTTCCTTATGCCGTAAAACGAAAAATCTATCTTTGCGATACTATCTTTATCGTTAAACGTCTCTGAATCTAACTTGCCGTCAAAATCCTTATCAATAATCTCTATGACACGCGAAATTGATTGAATCGAATCTTCAATCGACTGCAAACTAACATAATGTGTAATCACATGTTTTGCTCTCTGACTGTTTTCCCGAAATTTTGCACCAACAATTGTATCGTTTGCAGCTTTTCCCTTGGAAAGTAATCCCTTGATACGGTTGCTCTTTGCGGCAACTTTGTTATAGTACACGCTAATTAAAGCCCCACTCAATAATTCTTGCCTTTGCCAAAAGCGCTTCATTTCAAGTAAATCCTGTCTCAAACTTTCAAGATGCACTGAAGTCACTTGCTGTCTCGCCGCAAGAGTTGGCGCTCCTGGTCGATTAGAATTTGGTTTTTGCTCAAAACTGCCTTTTAGCTGTAATACGTCATTCATTCAGTTATTCTCCCTTTAACTCTCTAGATACTTGGCTCTTGGAAACCCCTGTCAGTATTTCTATCTCACGAAGTGTAAATCCGTTTTCTTGCAACTCTTTTAAATCCAACGGATTATTAACGACATACCTGAGCAAACGTTTCAAATAATCAAACTTATTGTTGGGATCACTAAAAGCCAGCGACATTTTTATCAGATTATTCAGCTCACCAGGATAAGGAATAGGACTTAATTTTGCAATGATTTTTTTAAACAACTTCATATCTCGTCCGGCATTCTGGAATTTTTTCATCAACTTCTCAAGTGTAATTCCTGCGATTTCAATCAAATCATCATTTGTATACCTATCAAAATTGATAATCGCATCGAATCTTCGATTCAAAGCTTTGTCAAATTTTTCAAACAGATTAGTTGTCGCAATTAGTACAACTTCTTCATTCAGCTTATCTAATTCCTTTAAAATCGTGGAGGTTACACGTCCCATTTCTCGGAGATCGTTTGAATTAACACGATCAAGTGCAAGTGCATCAATTTCATCAAATAAAATAATCGTTCTATTGGAGTATGCCATAGTGTTAATTTCATGGAAAACTTCGACTAAATTTTTTGCAGTCTGCCCCAGCTTGCTATCAATCAGTTGGCTAAACTCAACAAGGTAAAGCTGACGATCAAGCAATCTAGCAATTTGCTTCGCTGTTTCAGTTTTTCCAGTACCTGGAGCACCTTCAAACAAAAACTTATTTATCCCCACTTCTTGATTTATAGCATTAATTACTCCTTTTACATCATCGCCAATCACTGTTGGTAATGGCAAAGGCTCATTATCAAAATCAATCCGCTTCAAATATTCACTTTCTAGTACGTTGCCTTGAGGAACAAAAGTACTGGCAGTTGAGAGCAGACTCATTACATATTCAGCAAGTTGGTAGTCACCGGACTGGTCAAACGCACGCGCGATATTAACAGATTCATTTCTGAATTGAAAATCATCATTTTCTACGTGGTATTTTATTAAGTTGATAATATTCTTTTTCTTAATCATTTTGGCCACTCTCCTTAATAAATTGATTGTAACATAATCCGGGACAAGAATCAATATTTTGGAACGCACATATGACAAATAAGAGGGAGAAGTTACATGAAAAATCGAACTCATTCCTTGAAAGTTCGATTTTTCTACGTTTCTCAATACCTTAAATTAATTCTTTTGATGGTTAATCGTAATATCACTATCCACAGTACTCATTTATTTCTTAAAACTTAACAACTGCTCTCGCCAGTATTCATACTGTTTCTGACGGAGTTCGATTTCGTGCGGTAATCCTTCTTTGATGTCATTCGTCAGTTTATCAAATTTGTCTAGTATTGAAACAATGCGTTTCTGTTCCGACAAGACTGGAATCGGAAATCTCCATTTTTTCAATTTATCCATCTGAACGGACGGAAAACTGGACGTGCTTATATCTCGTTTTGCCAAGTCATCTAAGACAAAGAAATAGTAGTAGGCAAATTTGACATCTATAAACTCACGGAATTCATTTTTGATTGTGAAGTTTGTGAATCGCTGATTGCACAAGTAGTCCACTGTCACCAGTGCATGTTCACCGATAGTTGCTGTTGTCGCCATGATGAAGGAATTCGCAGGGAACAGTTTACCTTTGATTCCTGAATGATTTACCTTTTGAATTGCACTATCAAGAACATTACCATTACTGCGCAAATCTTCCATTCGGAACCACGGAATATCACCATCTGTCCAGTATTCTTTATTTGCCTTGCTTGGAGTGTAGCCATTTTTAAGATTAAACAGTTCTTCAACGGTCGTCCAAATCACACGCACGACATCATCAAGCGAAACGCCGACTTTCTCAGCAGCTTCACGCAAAACGAAAAGATAACCACTAGCTAACGGCTGGCTGGCTGGCTGGCTGGCTGGCTGGCTGGCTGGCTGGCTGGCTTTAGCACTATTTGCGTCAAATGTCAAGAGTTTTTCACGGTAATAGGCATATTGTTTCTGGCGCAAGGCGATTTCTTCCGGCAATAATCCTGAGACATCTTCGGTCAAGGCTTGGAATTTTTCAAGGATTTCTACGATTTTGTTTTGGAGTTTGAGAGGTGGGACTGCGATCTTTATTTTCTCAATCATTGGCTTGGTTAAGCTTGGTATTCCAGTCTGCACCCCACCCAGCTCTACTTGTGTTAGAATATAATTCAAAAACTTCGTAGATAGAATTTCTTCATTTGGTGTCAACGTTAGAAGACGAACAATCGGTGTAAATCTTGGTTCTCTGATTGTATGCCAACCTAGTGTACCACGTGCAGAAATAGTTACCGCTTCTTCATTAATTCGATAACTATCAGTAAATCCATACAAGCTCTGCACTCCTGTTCCATTCGAATAAATTGGATAAGGGAATTCTTCTGAAGGTTCTTTCTGACCTTTGTTGTATCTTTCCGGCAAATCACCACCAGCTAGTATACTTGTCGCTTCGCCCAAACTCATCCACCGAACCTTGAGCTCCTCACCCTCTGGAAAACTCAGCAACTTATCCCGATAAAAAGAATACTGCTTTTGGCGTAACGTCAATTCTGCCGTCAATTCTGCCGTCAATTCTGTAACATATTCCGTCATTTTGTCAAGTATTTTAACTACTTTTTTTTGGATTTCTAGGGAGGGGATGGGGATTTTTGTTTGAGAAAAATTACTAATCCAGAGTCGCTTATGCTCTGCTGCATAGATTTCTACATTTTGTATAATTTGCATGAAGTAATAAATATATTTCTGAGTCACTTCTTTTTCATCTTTTGTAGTTATAATTTTTGTGGCAGAACTTTTTACTTTGAAGTCGAAATCAATCCAACGATTTGCCGAAGTGAAATCATCAAAGAGAATTACTGGCTGCTCGCTCGCTTTTCTAATTCCCTCTTTTTCATCTGAATAACCCAGAATAAACGTTTTACCTGCTGTTAAAACTGGTGTTTCAAAATCGTCACTGTAATTAGTATTTTTGACAATGTATTTCGTAGGTTGCTCATAAATTGTCACTTCTCCAAGTGGCTTCCATTCCACATCAGCATCCTGAATTAATTCCAGAAATGTTTGTTTCTCAATCATTTTCTACCTCTTTGCTAAAATCAAAACCATATCTCAAAGGATGCGCCTCATCAAAATTGACTAAAAATACCCTATCTTCTAACTTTTTTATCAATTCTGGACAATATTCAAACAATTTCTCTTTTAGATTTCCATTATGATAATCATAGATGATAAGTTCACATTCTGATCTAGACATGTACTCCAAAATATCTTTCCACCACCAGCTATCCGACTTTCCAATGGAGTGACCATAGATAATTATTAAATTAGAAGCATTCAGAATTGGAGAAATTTTCGTATCAACTCTACTCCAATAGGGTTTATCAAGACGCTTTTTTAGCTCTTGTTCATAATTTGAATAGTAGATACTATTTACCATAGGGCTACTTTTATATTTTTGGTTAGAACTCGTTCCAAATAACAGTGAGGAAGGAATAGATATTCTTCCATGTGGATGATAAAGAGTTAGATTTCTTTTTAAAAACCAAAAGTCTTTGCCAATTGCACCAAATTCGTTAGGGTCTGGATAAAAATTAGCGTTATTTTCCGATGTAGAAAAGGGATGGGGGTCAAACAAAGAATAAAAATAATTATCTAGTAACGGTGAATAATTAAAGTTAAAGACATTGTACTGGATTTCCATATGATGTCCAGTTTTTGAGGGAAATTTGATTGCTGCATACTGTTCTTCTGACAAATCTCCTAGAAACTGTTCCAAAGTCTTTTCCGAATCTAACCCACAAACATCTTTTAAAATATCTGGGGTAACCACAAGATTTAGAAAGTCGGCAAAGAGAAACTGAATTTCTTTCCAATCAGCAAGTATTTTACTGTATGAATTTTCGTCTTTAATACTATCACTTATAGATTCTATAGCGTTTGCAAGTATCAGTTCAAAGTCTCCCCATAAATCTGAATCCTTGGAACTATGTATTTCTTTATAAATGAAATTCTCCTTGTCTACCAAATAATATGACAGATAATCATAAAACTCTTTATAAGTAGTTGTATGTTTCTTTCCTATAGATTTTAATATTCCAATATCAAATCCGTTACCGATCAGAAAGCTAATATTCAATTTTTTGTTTTTATTATTCATATTTTTCTATACCTCGCAAACTTTTTATAGTAAAGCAATTCCACCAACTCCAATATTTTGCTTCAGCCCCTTATCTCTCAAATTCTCAAAATGCACCACATCAAACACAAAAATCGTATCCAACTCATCCAGCAGCACCCGAACCTCAGCAGTCAAACGCTCCGAAAATCGCCAAATCAACGTCAGAATACTCGCGCTGAGTGCCACGCGCACGACTCCCGAGCAACTTTACATTCGTGATTTCTGAAATTTTTTTGACAACCGCAAACATCTGAGAAATCAGTTTTTCAGACAATCCAGTTTTATTTTTCATCAAAATAACGTTCCACTTCCTTCATTTCAGGAACAAAAATTGTCTGAATTTTCTCCAAAACGTCCTGAGCATTTTCGTAATCATAGATATGTACCAGTTCATTTCTGGCAAGCAATGCATTCATCAATATCTCACCGCTAACGCCAATCTTTTCCAGCAGAACTGAACTTGCAGCCACGCGCAAAACATTCTTCGGAGAAATTAAGCCAATCTCGGTTTCTTGGTCATCCAAGTAATCTCTGAGCAGTTTCCACATTAAATCAAAAGATAACTGGAACTGTGTTTTCAAACCACTTTGTTCTAAATTATTAAATTCTCCAATTTTCCGCTCAAGCAAATAATCGTTTAACTGTCTTATCAACTTTGAGAAATTCTTGTAGCACTTTTGATATATTTTTTGTGCCTAATTTTCCCTTTTCTTCTCCAGATTATACAACTTTATGCTGTTTTTTAGCACTTTTGTTATTTTTTTGTATCATTTATTGATTTTTACATCATTTCTCTTGACTTCCGCGCGCAGCTTTTGCTATAATTGTATCAATCGAAAGAGGAATGCTTGCATTGCTCTGGGGAAACCTCATAGGGTTTGGGCAGTCAGCGCTTGCGTTGGCTGTTTTTGATTACTGTAAATCGGTCAGAATTTTGTAAGATTTCATCCAGAAAAATTCTTGCTCTTTGATTCGGAAGCAATGAAAAAGCAAATTCTACCGCTTCTTTGCGAGATCTATTATCTATTTTTCCATTTTTACGATAGGCATAAGACAAAAAAATGTTCAATGGCGTAAAGTGAAATAGAGCGTTTCTTAAATAATTCAAGTCATCAAGTCTTCTCTTGACATTGCTACTAAGAAATGGATAATCGGCCACAATGTCCTTGTATAGTTCCTTTTTGTTTTCTTTCAACCAAAACAATAAACTTTTCGTTTCACCAAAAGTCATCTTCGTTATATATTTCCACGCCTCTTTACCATAAAACTTTTGTGCCTTGTAAACTTTTGAATTTCGAATCTTTAAAACGAGTGCATTTCGCTCCGAGGCATTCAGCGAACCATCTGCAAAAAGCATGCTGATTTGGTACGAAACCCGACTATTCAAAGTTCTCTCAAACTCAATCATATTCAGCATTATACTTTCACTCACATAACAGTCTTGCTCAAAATAAGTTTTCCACTCTTCAAAATCATGCAAAGAATAGATATGACAGCCATTTTCAATTTTCTCTGCAAACTTAACCTTACTACAGGAAATAACATTAAAGTAGTTACTGTCAAGCAGATATTTTTTGGCTTTTTCAATATCATTAAAAACAATAGATTTATTTTTCTGCAAATATTCAATTTGTTCATTCAAATTCTTAAACGGTTTCGCCATATATAATTCTTTCTATTTTATCAAGAAGTGCAAAATCTGCACACACTGAATCTACTTGATTTTATCCTTCAATTTCTTAAGCCCAGAACTCAAAGTCCTAAAATAATCCTCATCCACTTGCGCAATCTCAGGCCGCTCCTCCTGATATTGCTTGTACTCCAAATCAACTTTATTGTCAGCAGCTTTACGGCTCATCGAGCCTTTCCCCTTCAAAATGTCTGCTCTCTGGTAAGTAAGATAACGGTCAAGTTCTTCTTTCCAATCAGCCATCGTCATTACTGTCTGCATTTCTGCCTGATACTCAGCGGTGTCCAGATAGCCAGATACAATCAGATTAAGGCGGTTCAGTTCTTGCTCATTCAAGTAATTCTTTGAGATTTTCAAATCTGACTTTCTCGGATAATTTCCCTTGTATGTTGTTAAGCCTAGGTCTGGCTTGCTGCTATCAATACGTGTAAATATCAGTTCAGGCGCTGTTTGTCCTGTAATGGCGTAAAGTAATTTGTTCTGCACGGTCTGGAAGAATTCTCTAGCAGTGTCGCTTTTCCCATCATAATCAACACTCGTTTTAAAAATGTCCAAAACTTGCTGATAGAATAAACGCTCACTTGAGCGAATGTCACGAATTTTCTTTTGGAGTTTCTTAAAATAATCCAGATTATCCTCTAAGAACTCACGATTGAGCACGGCGCCTTCAGTTAGATACTCTTTCAGAACGGTTGAGGCAAAGCGTCTAAATTCTGCACCTCGCGCTGAGCGCACGCGATAGCCAACAGCAAGTATCATGTCTAAATTGTAATAGGCAACTTGACGCTCAACTTGTCGTTCTCCTTCATTTTGAACTGTAAACTGATAGTTTACAGTTGCCCCCTCATCCAGCTCCCCATCAGCAATCACGTTTTTGATATGCTTCCCGATATTTTGCTTCGTCGTTTGAAAAAGCTCCGCCAATTCAAGCTGATTCAGCCAAACAGTCCCATTTCGGGCATGAAGTTCCATCTTCGTCAGGCCGTCATCCGTATTATACAAAATCACATCATTCATCGTGTCAGCTCCCTCACAATCTCATCAATCTCCCCGCGCAGCCGAGAAATCTTAGCCACCGTGTCCGAAAGCTCCCGATTCAGCACATCAATATCAATCTTCTCGGTCAAATCCTCGGCCTCCACATAGCTCGAAACTGAAAGATTGTAGTTATTTTCGACAATCGCGTCATAGTTGACCATTTTCGAAAAGTACTGCGTTTCTTTTTTCTGGTCAAAATGGCTGAGTATTTTATCGATATGTTCGTCTAGAAGCACATTATTATTGGTTTCCTTCTTGAACTCCTTACTTGCGTCGATGAAGAATGTGTGCGTATCAGGCTTGTTTTTCGCCAGTATCAGGATACAGGTCGCAATGCTCGTCCCATAGAAAAGATTCGCCGGCAGCTGAATGACTGCTTCGACGAAATTATTATCCACCAGATATTTCCGGATTTTCTGCTCTGCGCCGCCGCGGTAGAAAATGCCAGGAAAGGTGACAATTGCAGCGCGCCCCTTAGCTGATAAATAACTCAGCGCGTGCATGATAAAAGCAAAGTCAGCTTTGGACTTCGGCGCGAGAACCCCTGCCGGGCTGAATCTGTCATCGTTGATGAGGGTCGGGTCGTCTGAGCCAATCCATTTAATCGAATAAGGCGGATTGGAGACAATCGCGTCGAAGGGTTTTTCATCGTTGTGCAGCGGATTTGTTAAGGTATCGCCGCGCTTGATGTCAAACATGTCGTAGTTGATGTTGTGCAGGAACATGTTCATGCGCGCCAGGGTGTAGGTGGTCATGTTGATTTCCTGACCGAAAAAGCCTTCCTCGATGATGTGCTCGGAAAATTGTTTTCGGGCTTGAAGTAGAAGTGAGCCGGAACCGCAAGCCGGGTCGTAGATTTTATTGACTTTATTCTGCTCATTCTTGCCGAGCATGACAATCTTGGCCAATAGTTTCGATACACTCTGCGGCGTGAAGAA
>JAITVN010000023.1 GCA_031285775.1 Streptococcaceae bacterium
TGCAAAATGACCCTGACTGTCTTCAACGACGGCAGCAAATTCGTAACTGGAAATCGCTGCGAACGCGGACAGGAAAAGGCTACCCAAGTAAAAATCGCACGCACAGACAAAAAAGTCAATCTCGTGGATTACAAATACCGCAAACTCTTTGCCTATCACAGCCTCTCCGTTAAGAAACAAACTCGCGGTGAAATCGGCATTCCGCGTGTCTTGAACATGTACGAGAACTACCCGCTCTGGCACACTATGCTGACAGACCTAGGCTTTCGGGTCATCCTGTCTCCGAAATCAGACAAAGAGCTTTACGAAGCAGGCATTGAGACCATTCCGTCAGACACGGTCTGCTATCCAGCCAAAATGGCGCACGGACACATCATGTCCCTCATTAACAAAGGCGTGGGCACCATTTTCTACCCCTCCGTCCTCTTTGAACAGGAGGAACAGAAGTCTGCACAGAATCACTATAACTGTCCAATTGTCCAGTCCTACCCGGAAGTTATCAAGAACAACATTGACGAAATCCGCGATGGACAGGTAAATTACCTGCATCCTTTCATTAACCTAGCCAACCAGAAAGGTGTTGCAGATAACATGCACAAAGCCTTGCTGGCAGCTGGTTACGAAGATGTCACGCTCGCAGAAGTCCAGAAAGCAGTTGACCACGGTTTCCAAGCCATGCAGGACTTTAAAGACGACCTGCGCAAAAAAGCCGAAGACCTGCTCATCCGCATCAACCTGAACAATGAAAAAGCCATCGTTCTCGCTGGACGCCCTTATCATCTGGACCCCGAAATCAACCACGGCATCAGCCAAATTATCACACAAGAAGGCTTCCACGTTCTGACCGAAGATTCCATCAGCCAGCTTGAAGACGTTGAAGGCCTGCGCGTTGTTAACCAGTGGGTTTACCATTCCCGCCTCTACGCCGCCGCACAAGTCGTCTGCAAAAACAAAAACCTCGAACTCGTTCAGCTCAACAGCTTCGGTTGCGGCCTCGATGCCGTCACGACCGACCAGGTTGAAGAAATTATGCGTGCGCATAATAAGCTTTACACTGTCCTGAAAATCGATGAAGGCTCTAACATGGGTGCAGTCCGCATTCGCCTGCGCTCACTTAAAGCCGCAGTTTCCGAACGCAGTAAACACGGTGTTGTCGCAACAACCAAACTGAAAGAAATCGTCAACCGCACACCAATGTTCACCAAAGACATGCGTAAAAAACATACCCTGCTCATGCCGATGCTTTCGCCGATGCACCAGAACGACCTGCTGCGCATCGCATTCGAAGAATCCGGCTATAACGTTGTCATTCTGCCGGAAACCAGCAGCTCCGTCAACAAAGGTTTGCAGTTTGTCAACAATGATTCTTGCTATCCAGCGATTATCACGATTGGTCAGCTCATTGAAGCCCTTCAGTCAGGTCAGTACGACCTGGACAATACATCTGTCATGATGACACAGACAGGCGGCGGCTGCCGTGCGACGAACTATATTCCGTTGTTACGAAAAGGCTTGATAGATGCCGGCTTCCCGCAGGTGCCTGTCGTCTCGCTTTCGATGGGGAACCAAGGCACCGAGAAAACCGAAGGTTTCAAATTCACCGCACCCATGCTGACACGCTTTATGATTGCGGTTCTCTACGGGGACCTCTTTGAGAGAGTGGTATACAGGACGCGTCCTTATGAGGCAGAGAAAGGCTCGGTCAATGATCTGCATGACAAATGGCTGAACATTGCCGCCCACAACGTCAAATCTGCCAGTATCTTCGAATTTAACCGCAACATGAAAAAAATCATCCGCGAATTCGATGATATCCCGCTGGACGAGACCGTCCGCAAGCCTCGAGTCGGCGTTGTTGGTGAAATTCTGGTCAAATACAGCAAGACCGCCAACAACGATATCGTGGGCATTCTCGAAGAAGAAGGCGCAGAAGCTGTCGTGCTCGATCTTGTCGGCTTCATGAACTACAGTCTTTACAACCAGATTTGGAAAACGGATGAGATTGGCTTCGCTAAGAAAAATAAACTCATCGCGAAAACTGCTCTCGGCATCATCAACATGCTGGAGAAACCGATGGACAAGGCATTGCGTGCCTCAAAGCGTTTTGAAGGCATCCGCTCGATTTATGACATCGCCGCCAGCACCGAGGAAGTCATCTCCGTGGGCAATCACACTGGCGAAGGCTGGTTCCTGACCGGCGAAATGATAGAGCTCCTGCAGGAAGGCGTCATGAATATCGTCTGCCTCCAGCCCTTCGGCTGCCTGCCGAACCACATCGTCGGAAAAGGGATGCTCAAAGAGCTGCGCCGTCAGTATCCTGGTGCCAATCTGGCGCCGATTGATTATGATCCTGGCGTTTCCTCGGTTAACCAGCTGAATCGAATTCGACTGATGCTGGCGACTGCGAAAAAGCATGTGGCTGAGGAAGAAATGCTAGTTCAAGTTTAATCATTGCAAAAAATCCGCTAAGTTTGGCGGCTTTTTTGAAGTATTTTAGGTTAGTTAGTAAAATTAAAAATTGACAAAAATTAAAACTTGGAGTACAATTAAAACAAAATCTGTGAAGTATCTGTGTAATATTTTCTCAAAACATCGCGAGGAACTTTATGAAACTAAGAATAGCTATTCTTTGTGCGACATTTTTGGCAAGTCTTGTCCTACTTTTTGGTTGCGGCACAGAGAATGTAAAGACGATGAACAACAGCCAAAGCGTCAGAGAGGATTCAGGCGTACTCAAAATTGAGTCAGGAAGTTACGTTCAGCAAAAAGGAAAAGACAGCGACAAAGATGAAGGCTATTTAAATGCTTATTCTGTCTTTCAAGAACAACTCAAAAGACAAAGAAGCCTATTTTGAATCAGAGGATGATTCATTTTATGACAGCGATAACAATCCGATTAAAACAGAAATATTTTTCCCAGCTAGAGATCTAACCAAACTAGAATGGTTTTTTAATGCTGAAATTTTGCCGGGAGAAACAAGAAAAGGATTCGCAGTTTTCCGAGTCAAAAGGAAGGCGAATTATGAACTCCGATTAACACCCACCTCATATGTCAATGATGCGAAAGACTTGGTTTTGAACATAAATAGCTCGAAGTATTCTGACAACTCAGAAGAACTCATAAAACTATCAAAAACTTATATAGACAACGTTTTTCTCGGCCGACATACAGAAACAAAGTTGGACAATAATGTCGCTGCATCAAGGTCTGCTTTTAAAAAGACCCTTAGCGAAAATCTGTCAGATTCAGTCTCCTATAAATATCGTCCCACAGCAGCAGAGACTAAAACCCCAATCAATGCGCTAATTGCTGCAAACGCAAAGAGAGGAGAAGTTGAGTATTCCATTTTAGAAAATTTTCCAGACTATGCACTCATTAATGTCAAGGTTAGAGCCATCGATTTTAACTACATAGACATGACAGAAATAATGACAGACTGGACCGAAAAAAATTACCAAAAGTACCAATCAAAAGGGAAAAACACAACAGAAATCAACGACAAGCTAAACCAAGACGCAGTGAAATTTCTGATGAATCAATTGCCAGCAAGCATTGAACAAACTCCAGTGACATCGCCACTGTTCATGAAGGATGGATATGAGATGGCTTTGACAAAAGATAGTTCTGGTAAGTGGTCGGTAGACGAAACAGATAATCTTGAAAATGACGCCTTTTACGATTTGAGAACTGCTTTCATGGGAGGATTGGAAGGTTATTAATTCACAAAGACATATCAATGTGCAGCAGATCCAAGGAGAGATTAATATTTAGTCCCTTAAAGACATTGTGCAGCAAGGAGTGGAGGGGCATACAAGATAAATGCAAAATAATTAGCGGTAGGAGCAACTCGTTCATTTAGTCTTCTCCCGCTTTTTTAATACTGAGAAGCGACAAAAAAGTGACCTTTACAAGCAATTTTGGACTAACAGATTAAAGAAGGTTCCTAAGGATATCATTTTGACACCAGAAGCCTTCCATATAAAATGTATGCAAATAAAGAGGAAATATGATATAATACACTGGATACCGCTTACGAGGGAGCATCTTTGGGCATAAAAAAATCGTTTAGAATTAAAAAATCCAGTGACTTTGATGCATTATTCAAGGCGAAAAAATCTTTCGCCAATCGTGCATTTATCCTCTACCAGAAGGAAAGCAATTTACCGCATTATCGCGTGGGTTTGTCGGTCAGCAAAAAATTGGGAAACGCTGTGACTAGAAATCGTATCAAGCGCTTGATACGAGCAGCGCTGAAAGATTTTTCCAGTTGTCTTGTCGCCGCTGATTTTATCATCATTGCACGCAAAGGTGTCGAAGACTATGACTTTGCAGCAGTTAAAAAGAATCTTTCACATTTGCTTAGAAAATCAAATATTATTAGAAATGAACATGAAGAAGAAACACACAAAAATTAAACTGACAGCCCTAGCCGCAGCTGGCTTGCTTTTACTGTCTGCCTGTTCTAAACCCGGCCTGACAAGTCATTCAACTGGGCTTTGGAATCAAATCGTTTTCGGCTTTGCACAGATTATTCATTGGTTGAGTTTTAACGGCAGTATCGGCCTTGGTATTATTTTGGTTACTGTTATTATTCGTGCTGCTTTGATGCCGCTGATGAACATCCAGATTAAGTCTTCACAGAGGACACAGGAAATCCAGCCGCAGCTTAAAGCGCTGCAGGCGCAATTTCCAGGAAAAGATGTAGAGTCTCGCCGCCAGATGCAGGAAGCGCAGCAGAAGCTCTACGCTGAAAATCATATCAACCCCTACATGGGCTGTTTGCCCGTGCTGGCGCAGATGCCCTTTCTCTGGGCCTTGTACCAAGCGCTGGTCAATGTTGATTTCGTTAAAATCTGGGATGTGCCGACAAAATTCTTGTGGTTGGATTTAACTCAAAAGGATTCTACTCTCATTTTACCCATTCTGGCAGCACTCTTTACATTCCTCAGCTCATATTTGATGATGAGATCTGCGCCTGAGCGCAATGGCATGACACTTTCTATGACGATTATCATGCCGATTTTCATTTTCTTCATGGCCTTGAGCTTTCAGGCAGGTGTTTCGCTCTACTGGGTGATTTCTAATGCGTTCCAAGTCTTCCAGACAATGTTATTTGCCAATCCTTGGAAAATCATCGCTGCGCGGGAAGCTAAGAAGCAAGCAGTTATTGACAAGGAAAAAGCGCGTGAGCGGGCTTTGAAGAAAGCAACTCGAAAAAAATAAAAATTTATAAAATTTATTATCATAAAGAAAGGCAAAAAGATGGCGACTTATACCGGAAATACAGTAGAAGAAGCGATTGAGCGTGGACTCAAGCGAGAAGGAATTGCACGTGAAAATGCTCATATCGAAATTGAACAACGGGAATCAAATGGTTTTTTAGGCGTTGGAAGAAAACGCGCCCGCGTCAGTATTGACCCGATTCGTGAAGAAACAAAGCGTCGAGCTGACCGCATGGCAACCCGTAATGTTGATCAGTCTGACATGGAGATTGACAAAGCAGAAAGTGCAATGGAGGCAACTCTGCGCCTGAACAAGGTAATCAAAGCAGTGCGTAAGGCTGGTATCAACGACGATTATAATTTGACGGATGAAGAAAAGCAAGAAAAGATTGAGAAGATCACACAGACTGTGAAAGCAGAGCCAATCGAAGAAATCATCCCAGTGTCAAATCATAAAACTGCTGAAGAGCCAGCGGATCACGAAGGGCTCACTGAAGAAGAGCTCATCGCATTGGTTTCAGATTATTTGACGAAGATTATTGACGGCATGGGTATTAAGGTAAAGATTGCCTGTAAAAAAGTCGGAGAAGTGCTGAATTTTAATCTCCAATCCAATCACGATGCCTTATTAATCGGCAAGCACGGAAAAATTCTTGATGCCTTGGATACATTGACTAAAGCTCTTGCAAGCGTTTCATCTCCAAATCGAATTGAAGTGCGCGTGAATGTCGGCGATTATCATGAGAAGCGTGAACGTTACTTGATTAGTTTAGCAAATCGTGCGGCTGATCGTGTCATTAGTTCTGGAGAGGCAGTATACATCAGTGATTTGCCGTCTCATGAGCGAAAAATCATTCACAATACACTGTCTAATATTTCAGGCGTCAGCAGCCATTCCGAAGGTCAAGGTACAAAGCGCTACATTGTTGTTTCCCCAGAATAAACAAATTTTATCATGCCTGAATGGGCCAGAAAAGTGTTGGGGCTTTAATGAACAAAGTTGTTTGACAAACTCTAGCACTTAATATATAATTGAAAAGCATGTCAGAGGCATGAAGTATAGAGAAAGGACAAATTAATAATGAAACGTACATATCAACCTCACAAGAAACCACGTAAAACAACTCACGGCTTTCGTGCGCGTATGGCTACAAAAAATGGACGTCGTGTGCTTGCATCTCGCCGCGCAAAAGGTCGTAAGAGCTTGACCGTTTAATTTAATACCTGATGAAAGTCTGACAAAGTTGGGCTTTTTTTATTGCCTTTCAAGGTTTGTACAAACGAAGAAGCAATGATTTCTCATTTGCTTCTTATCTCGCTGGCTTTCATAAGCAAAAAGTCAGAAGAATGATGTGTTGATGAGATGAGATAACAGCAAAGCTAAAATAAAGCAGACTTGTGATATAATTACTTTATGGAAAATCAAGAAAAATTGCGTTGCATTGGCTGCGGCGCTATTATTCAATCCAAAGATCCGCAGCTGCTGGGCTATGTCCCTCAAAAAACGCTTGATAAAGAAGGAATTACAGTCTATTGTCAGCGTTGTTTTCGTTTGCGGCATTACAATGAAATTGCACCCGCTCCCTTAACGAATGATGATTTTAGACGGATTTTGATGGATATTGCCGACAAAGATGCCTTAGTTGTCAACGTGATTGATATTTTCGATGTGAGTGGATCAATGATCCCTGGTTTATCGCGCTATGTAGGTAAGAACAACCTTTTTTTAGTTGCGAATAAGCGCGACATCTTGCCCAAATCTGTCAATGATGTGAGATTAACGGATTGGCTCAAAAAACAGGCTAAAGCCAATGGCATCAAGCCTAAAGATATTCTGGTCATGTCAGCGAACCGTGAATACGATGTCTACACGCTGCTTGAGCTGATTGAGACTTATCGACACGGCCGCGATGTTTACATTGTCGGTGTTACCAATGTCGGCAAATCAACCTTGGTCAATGCGATGATTAAACATCAGCTGGGACTTTCTGATGTTGTGACGACCAGTCGTTTTCCTGGAACCACACTAGATCGAATCGAAATTCCGCTTGACGATGAATGCGTCCTGATTGACACACCTGGAATCATCCTCAAGGGTCAAATGGCGCATCATCTCAATCCTGAAGACTTGAAATTTGTCTCTCCAAAAAAGGAAATCAAGCCGAAAACTTTCCAGCTTAATTCAGGTCAAACCTTGTTCATTGGGGGACTTGCACGTTTCGACCTTATCAAGTCGTCAAAGCAAGGTCTGACGACTTATTTTGACAACGAGCTTGACATTCATCGGACAAAACTTGAGAACGCTGATGAATTCTTTGAGCGGCATGCTGGAGAGATTTTGAAGCCGACGGCCAAAGGGCGACTTGTTCGCAAGGAATTTTCAGTGAAAGATAAATCTGACCTTGTGATTTCAGGCCTCGGTTGGGTTTGCGTGCCCGAGAAAGCGACAGTTGCAGTTTGGGCGCCTGAAGGCGTTGATGTTCTGATTCGTAAAGCATTGATTTAAAATAATAATTTGGAGAAAAAAATGTTTAGAAAAACGCGTCATCCGCGTAAGGAGACAACGAGAGAAGAAGCACTTGCTGCTTTAGTCAGAAATAATTATGGGGTGCTGGCGACGGTTAATCCAGACGGTGACCCAAGAGCTACTGCGGTCAATTACACGCTGCTGGACGATGAGACAGTGATATTTCACAGCTCAAAAATGGGCGAGAAAATGGACAATATTCGCCAACACGACAAGGTTTCTTTTTTTGTGGTGGACAGTGAGAGTATCAATCCAGGTGAATTTACCGCCAACTTTATGTCCGTGGCAGTTCATGGTCATGCCGAGATTTTTGAAGGGGAAGCGGCTTATCCCTACTTGCTGAAGCTAACCAAAGGTTTGGATTCTGTACCGACTGACGAGGAGATTCATGATTACACTTATCCTTCTCGCATTGGCAAGGTGGCGATTGTGCTGATTCATATTGATCAAATGACTGGGAAGTTGGCGGAGCACGCGGGTTGATCGGATAGAGAAAGTAGAATCTCTGTTCTGAAAGGTACTCGCGATGATTTACAAGAATATATAAAGCGTTGAAAAAGCTGGATTTCTCCGGCTTTTCTGCTATAATGGCAAGAAAAGAAAATGAGGCAGCCGCATGGAAAAAATCTACCCAGAAAAACTACATCCCGGAGACGAAATCCGAGTTATCTCACCCAGTTCGTCCATCGCGCGTGTCGGCGGATTTGAGGAAAATCTGATTGCCAAAGCGCGACTGGAAGCACTGGGCTACAAAGTCACCTTCGGTGAGCACATCATGGAAAATGACATGCTGAACTCTGCCAGCATCGCCTCGCGCGTCGCGGATTTTCATGCGGCCTTTGCGGACAAAAATATCAAACTTGTCCTGACCACGATTGGCGGCTTTAACTGCAACGAAATGCTGCCGCACATCGACTGGGAGCTGGTTCGTGCGAATCCGAAAGCATTCTGCGGCTATTCTGACACGACCAGCCTGCACAACGCGATCTTCGCAAAAACTGGCCTCGTCACCTACTACGGCCCGGCTTACTCTTCTTTCAAGATGGACGAACTTCAGAAATTCCAGACGATGTGCTGGCAAAGGGCGCTGACGGCGGATTCCTACACTCTGCAGGCAAACGACGTCTACACGAGCGACCCATGGTACGACAAGACAAAAGCACGGCATCTGCTCAAAAACGAGTGGAAGGTCTATCATGAGGGCGAAGCGACAGGCACGATTACGGGTGGAAATCTGGGTACCTACTTCCTGCAGGCGGGGACGGAGTACTTGCAGATACTGGACGCGCCGATTGCATTTATCGAAAATGCGGAGGAAGACGACATTAACAGCTTTGACCGGCAACTCGCGCAATTCCTGCAGCTGAATCCGCATCTGCAAGGACTGGTGATCGGACGTTTCCCACGCGAAATTGAAATGACCGAGGAGATGCTGCACTTCATTTTGGACAAATATCCAGTTTTGCAGAAAATCCCCGTGATTTACGATGTTGATTTTGGACACACGCAGCCGATTTTTACATTTCCGTTGGGTGGAGAAGTGGCGGTTTCTACAGAACCTTTGTCCATCAAAGTTTTGAAGGGATGAGACGTGATGGAAATTGTAGTATACAGAAACACTGATGAAGCGCTTTACGAGCAGACTTTGGCTCTGCGCAATGCACTGCTTCGCCAGCCATATGGTTTTTCAATCTATGACGAAGATCTGAGCTACGAGACTGGGAATTACTTCTTTGGTGCGCTTGACGAAAGTGGCGAACTGCTCGGGACCGTTAATTATTTTGTGCCAGAGCCTGGGATATCACAACTCTGTGCACTCGCTGTGCGAACAGATTTGCAGAAACAGGGAATCGGTCGCAAACTCGTGTCCGCTCTATTTGAAGATTTACAGCAAAAGAATTTTAAGAAATGCATAGTAGAAGCGCGTGAATCGGCAGTCGGATTCTATGAGAAAACTGGATTTATTATTGACGCGCCAATCCCGAACACTCGACTTGGCGGGATAGATTGGCTGATGCATCGAGATTTGGAAAACATATAAAAGGAAACGTTGCAGATTAAATTACCAGTATCTACCATAAACATGCTATAATATGGCTTATATAGCATGTTTTTACGCTCGAATTAATAAGGAGAAAATGGTGGTAAAGGACACGAGTGCAAATATTGGTTTTGAAAAAGAATTATGGAATGCTGCTGATTCACTGAGAAATCATGTTTCAGCTTCAGATTATAGAAAAGTTGCTATCGGGCTTATTTTCTTGAAATATGTCTCAGATTCTTTCGATCAGAAATATCAAGAACTTGTTGCAGAAGGTGCAGGTTTTGAAGAGGATCGTGATGAGTATATTTCTGAAAATATTTTCTATGTTCCCGAAAAGGCGCGTTGGAGCTTGATTGCGAGTAATGCTCATTCTTCACAAATTGGTGTTATTCTTGATGAGGCAATGCGCGCAATTGAGAAAGAAAACAAATCGTTAAAAAACGTTCTGCCACAAGAGTATTCAAGTCCTAATTTAGATAAGCGGGTTTTGGGTGAAGTTGTTGATATTTTTACAAACGTCAATATGTATGAGAACGGTAACGAAAAGGACTTGCTAGGCAGAGCTTACGAGTATTTTTTAGAGAAATTTGCTGAAAGTGAAGGTAAAAAAGGCGGTGAATTCTATACGCCTGGCAGCATCGTTAAAACCATTGTTGAAATTTTAAAGCCTTTTAGAGGACGTGTTTATGATCCTGCCTGTGGCTCAGGTGGAATGTTTGTGCAGTCTGCAAAGTTTGTTGAAAGCCACAGCGGTAATATAGCGAATCTATCCATCTTTGGTCAGGAATCTAATCCTGATACTTGGAAAATGGCAAAAATGAATATGGCCATTCGAGGAATTGATGCGAATTTCGGTGAGCATCAAGCAAATACTTTCTTCAATGATTTGCACCCAACTTTAAAAGCGAATTTCATAATGGCAAATCCTCCGTTCAATGTCTCGAATTGGGGAGCTGATCGGCTCCAAGATGACGTGCGCTGGAAATTTGGGACACCGCCAAACAGCAATGCAAACTATGCTTGGATTCAGCATATGATTCATCACCTTGATCCAACAAATGGGAAAATTGGACTAGTGCTTGCGAATGGTTCACTTTCGACGACCCAGAGTGGTGAGGGAGAGATAAGAAAAGCGATTATTGAAGCAGATTTAGTTGAGGGAATTATCGCCCTGCCTGATAAACTTTTCTACAGTGTAACGATTCCTGCATCACTTTGGTTTATCAGCAAGAATAAAAAGCAAACTGGTAAAACTTTATTCATAGATGCCCGTAAAATGGGCGAAATGGAAGATCGTAAGCATCGGAAATTTGACTATGAGACGGATATAAAGAAATTAGCCAAGACTTTTGAAGATTTCCAAAATGGAGAATTAGAGGATGTAAAAGGCTACTGTGCTGCAGTAGAAACATCTGAAATTGCCAAGCAAGATTATATCTTGACACCTGGTCGCTATGTTGGAATTGAGGAACAAGAGGAAGACACCGAGCCATTTGAGGAAAAAATGGATCGTCTGACGAGTGAACTTTCTGAAATGTTTGCACGTTCTCACGAGCTGGAAGACGAGATAAAGGAGCGATTGGGGGAGATTGGGTTTGAAATATAATTTGCTTTCAGAGATAAGTACATATGTAAATGACCGAATAGAAGTTGATAATTTACAGTTGGGAAATTATATCTCAACTGAAAACATGCTTCAGGATAAAGGTGGCATAATTGAGTCTACGAAACTTCCGACAATAAAAACTACATCTGCTTATAAAAAAGGAGATGTGCTTATCTCAAATATTCGGCCATACTTTAAAAAGATTTGGTATGCTGAAAATGATGGTGGTTGTTCAAACGATGTGCTTGTGATCCGAGCGAAAGACAATACTAACTCATCATTTAGCTGAGTTGTCCAAAGTTGTGTTCCAGGGAAAATTCGGTAATCAGGCCCCAAATGGAATTCTCGGAGAGATAACCTTAGTTTCTAGTGGAAAGAGACCACCAATTAAGGTTTCAGATCTAACTGAAACTGAGAATATTCCCATTTTAG
>JAITVN010000007.1 GCA_031285775.1 Streptococcaceae bacterium
TTGTCATGTTCGGCAGCCATTTGTAGAGAAAGTCACTCTGTTTTGTCAATTCTTGCGGATTTTTTACAATAAACTGGAAAGTTTTCTTGGAGGCTGAAAGCCCGCCAGTCACGTCTTCAATGACGCTTACATCAGTAATTGTTCTGCAGGCAGTCTCCCACGCCTTGATGTGACTTTTCGCCTCAGCCATGTTTTCTCTAAACAACTTAATATCACTGTCAGACAGTCCTGCTTCACGGTAGTTTTTCATGTTGTGCTTCATCTTGATCTCTGGAGAGTTGCCCCGCTCAGAAGATTTTTGGCGACCTAAAATAATCAGACCAACGATCATCTTAATGATAAATATGGTAACAATTAGACTGATTGCCAGCCCTAAAAGTCCTGATAATGAATGCCCCATCATATGTAAATGCATTTTAACCTCCGTTTTTCCACTCTAAGATTTGTTAAAAATTGATTATGACTTATTATAACATGCTATTTTTTTGCTGAATGAGACTTTGGACTGATTTTTTTAATGGACGAGAACAAGCGCGTTGAGGAGTTGATTTTTTTAGTGTAAAGGCTTTTTATTCGGTGTTCCTGCTTTTCTGGGATATTTCTCCGGCGTTACTTTGACTTTCTTTATGACTGCGATATGCCGCTCTGAGCCGTCAGGCAATTCATAGTCAACGCTCTTTTCAAATCTTCCGCCAAGCATGACGATAGCAGAATTTGCTTCGGCCAGCTCTTCGTTAAATTTAGCGGCTTTCAGCGACAGCAATTCACCGCCAGTCTTGAGGTAAGGCAGTGTCAATTCAGAAAGAACGTTCAGTCTTGCAACGGCTCTGGCTGTGACAATGTTGAACCTTTCACGGTACTTTATATCTCTTGCGAAATCTTCCGCTCTGCCATGAAGCAACTCGACGTCTTTTAAGCCAAGTGCCTCTACTAGAGCAGTCAAAAACTTAATACGCTTGGCCAGGGAATCTATAATGGTTACTTGTAATTCCGGATAAAGAATTTTCATTGGTAAACTTGGAAATCCAGCTCCCGCACCAATGTCCAGCAATTTAACCGCCGCATTTGGAATCAGTTTGTATTTGATGGGGGCTACAGAATCATAAAAGTGCTTTAAGTAGACCTCTGACTCACTTGTGATGGCGGTCAGATTGATTTTTTCATTCCATTTTATCAACATTTCAAAATAACTGGCAAACTGGTTTTGCTGCAGCTCTGTCAGTTGAAATTCACTAAAAATTTCATCTGGCCTCACTAATAATCACGCTCCAATGTTTTTTTTGTAAGATTTGATATTTTCATCGTTGTGTCTGTGGCAGGAAGCTTTTTAATCAGCTTTAAAGCTGTAAGAGTATAGTTTTGAGCGAGTTGTTTCGTCTCTAATAAAGCGCCTGTTTTTTCCAGGACTTCTGGAATTTTATCGAATTTTTTATGGCTCAGTAAGTAAGCGGTTTTTTCTGGATCTGCTTTTAAGGCAAAGAGGATGGGAGCAGAATAAACGCCTTGCTGCATGTCTTCAAGCACAGGTTTGCCAAGTTTTTCTTCGTCAGCCGCATAATCAAGGTAGTCGTCCATGATCTGGAAAGCAATCCCAATATTTTTCCCGATATTGTAGGCCAGTTTTGAAAACTTTTTGTCCCCGTCAATCATGGCAGGGACTGCGCAAGCCATGGCAAACAATTCAGCCGTTTTACCAGAAATATTATCAATATAAGCATCAATTGTCTGTGTCAAATCGTAACGTAATGTCATCTGCCCCAATTCACCGCCTAAAAGCCGCTCGATGGATGCTGTCTGACTGGTTAAGTTTGACAAGTCGAGCGAGTGCTTGGACAGCGTCTTGAAAACAGAGACAAAAAGGTAGTCACCTGCGTAAACGGCCACATCTTCGCCATATTTTGCTGAAATCGTAGCGACACCTCGTCTGGTGTCCGCTCTATCAACAATGTCATCGTGAATCAGTGTGGCAGTGTGCAGCATTTCTACCGCAGCCGCCAGTGCAATCCTTTGTTCAGAACTCAACTCTGAGTACTCTGAAAAAAGCAGCAAATAGGCAGGCCGCAGCATTTTACCGCCAGCATCAAAAATATCAAAAATTGCTCTTTTGACAGCTGTATCTTTCAAGATTACGGATTTTTTCATCAGTTGTTTGACTTTGGACAATTCTGATGTCAATCCTGGAAAATCATTATTTATAATATCTACGACCATCTTTGACTTTTCTGTAAAAATAATTTATTGATCGGCTGCACCTGTGTAATTAGAAGGTTACCGCCAACTCCTACGGCTAATCCTGCAAGAAGACCAAAGAATGCAAGCCAGGGTAAATAAAGCATGACACTGGGTGTCTGTGCGATCAGAGAGGCTACCAGCAATTGCCCCGCGTTGTGAAAGAAACCACCGACGACTGAAATTCCTATCATTGACACCAATTTCGGTCCGAACAGTTTGACGAGGTACATCGCCAGCAAACTCAAAACACCGCCTGCTGCTGAATAAAGGAAAACAGAAAATCCGGTAAAGAGCGCTGTTATCAGCAAACGCAAAACTAGCATTGACCAGACTTTGCGCCAGCTTAGTGTAAACATTGCAATCAGCATGACCAGATTCGGCAAACCGATTTTTGCGCCAGGTGCAAAGGCAAAGAAAGGCGGAAACGCGCCTTCAATCAATCCCAAAATAACTGCTGCAGCCGTCAGCAATGACACATACATTAATTCTTTTACTGTCATTGATAATCCACTGTCTTTCCATCCTGAATCGTTTTCCCGCCCGTGAGTTCAACCACAAAGCTGTGAGGCAGACAAACAATAGTATCGCCGTTTTTTGACTTCCAGCCGGCTTTGACATCAATTTGATCAGGGCAGTTGGCCTCATAGACACGAACTTTTTTATTTTTAACCTGTACTTTATTGATATCGCCAGAACTTGACTCATAAGTCCATTCTTGGTTGACAGATAAGTCCAAGGTTTTTATCAATTTTCCGTGAACTTTGATTTGAGCCTCGCTTGCGGATGTTTTTTGGCTTGCAAAAAGAAAAATCGGCAAAAAAGACAATGCAACCAAGAAGACTAACAATACACTGTCAAGGGGGCGAAGTCTTAGTTCCTTTAAAAACTTCATCATTTAATCATAGCATATTTTAAGAGAAATTTCTGTCGTGAAAAATGAAATCAACCTGAAATGTCCGATCGAATTCCAGGTTAATTTTCCAACTGATGTGAAGATGAATTATTTCTTATGTTTTTTAACGACGATACAATATCATTGCGCCCAGGATGATCAAGCTGATCGCTGGAACAAATGCCATGTAGTTCCAGTCCAGATTGAACAAACTCCGAAAACTTGACAGACTTAGGATCAGCGCAAAAATTAACTGTATATAACGTCTTTCTCTAATTGAGCGAATCAGCCATAAGCTGCCCACCACGCAGAACAAAATATGCCATGCAAAACTGGAGTCAAAAAAATTGAATACGTCTTTCCAGATTGGGATGGAATCAAACCATTCGCCCAGCGGAGCAAACTGATTCAGCATCAGAAAAGCACCAAACGCTATAATCAGCACACCAAATACAACATTGTTTTTATTTTTCCTATTTTCCATCGTTTTTCCCCACTTATTTTTAATCTTAAGCTTATTTAAGCAAAAATCAGCGCTTCCAAACTTACATTTTTGTAAGTTATTGGGAAAAGGAAAAAAATGTTGATTGATTTAGCAAGTTTAACAGTAAAAGTCGTCTTTTTTGTTCCGAAAGATTAGGCGTTGAGTAAAGTGAAAAATCTTAATTCGTGATGTATTTACACATTGTCATGCGATGCATTCAACGATTAAGATGAGAGATTTTATCTTTTTATCAGTTTCTTACCAACTGAGACAAGGAGGAATAGGGCGACAAATATTAGGGTAATTGAAGCGGAAGCTGGTGAGTTGATATAGTAGGAGGCGATAAGGCCGGCATTCATTCCTACAAAGCTAACGAGAACTGCGCTTAACAAAACTGCTTTGAATGACTTGCCGAGGCGCATGGCAATTGAGGCGGGCAGCACCATGATGGCGGAGACGAGTAAAGCGCCCGCTGCAGGAATCATCAGGGCAATTGCGAGACCAGTCACGATGTTGAAGGTTAATGATATCAGACGCACAGGTAAGCCGTCAACAAGGGCTGTGTCTTCATTAAAAGTGATAACATAAAGCGGACGCAAAAATAAGATGAATCCAAGCAGAACAAGGACTGCTAAGGCAAACAGCATGACAACTTGCGAAAGAGAGATCGTGATAATGGAGCCGAATAAATACTGGTCCAAGCTGATTGTCGTACTTGACTTTGAGTTGCTGACAATCAACAGAGCCAATGCTAATCCTGTACTCATCAAGATAGCAGTCGCCACCTCCATGTAATTTTTATAGACAGTCTGTAGATATTCCAGGAAAATCGCGGCAATGACCACTACCAGCATGGTTGTCAATGTCAGGTTCCAGCCCAGTAATATTCCAAAGCCGACACCAGCTAAAGAAACATGCGATAAAGTATCAGACATCAGACTTTGGCGTCTTAAGACGAGAAAGACCCCGAGCAGTGGGGAAAAAATGGAGATGGCGGTCGCTGCAAGGAGTGCATTTCTCATGAAATCGTAACTGAATAGACTAAGCATGTGCCGCCTCCTGATTTGCATTGACTATGTCTTCTTCAACTCCTTCACGCTGACTGTGCAGATCAAAACATGCAAATTTTCCATTTTCGTCTTTGGCCAGATGAATGTTGCGGTCAGCATATTCTTTTACTTCTTCAAAGGCATGCGTGACCATCAATATTGCTTTCCCATGCTTGTGAGCGGCATGGTGCATCAGACGACAAAAGTCACTGGAAGACACATCGTCCATTCCTGTGGTTGGCTCGTCCAGAATGAATAAATCGGGATCGCTGGCAAACATCCGTGCAATTGCCACCCTTTGTTTTTGTCCTCCTGAGAGCTCGCCGATTCGTTGGTGACGATAATCCCACATTCCCACTGCTTCTAGGCTGGTTTTTACATGTTCTTCATCATGATGGTTCAGTTTTTTAAACCAGCCGCGACGGGGAAATCGGCCGGAAGTCACAAACTCAAGGACATTGCTGGGAAAGCCTGCGTTAAAACTGGAGATCTGCTGGGGCAAATAAGCCATTCGCAGTTTGGTTCCTTGAGTATTTTTTTCCGAAATCTTGATCGTGCCGGATTTGGCGTGCAGAATTCCCAAGGTTACTTTTATCAGCGTTGACTTGGCCGCGCCATTTTCGCCTGTCAATGTCACGAATTCACCAGAATCTACATGATAGGTCAAGTTTTCCAGCACTGGTTCCTTCTCATAATAAAATGTCACGTTTTTTACGTCTATATATCGCATTTTTTCTTTTCTAAATGATTATTTTTTCACAAATAGGGTAAGTTTTCAATCTCTTAGTGAATTGTTTTTTTGAGGGCTTCGAGGTTTTCCTTCATGATGGTCAGATAATCTTCTCCGGCTTTTTTCTGAGCATTTGTCAGACCTTCGACTGGATTGATGACCAGAAGTTGAGCATTCGTTTCTTTTGCTAAAGTCTCAGCTATTGCGCTGTTGCTGTTATTTTCAAAATAGACCGTTTTCAGCTTTGCTTTTTCCATTTCGTTTTTTAGACGCGCCAGCGTTGCACTTGAGGGTTCAGTTTCTGGATCAAGGCCTGCAATATTGATTTGATTCAACCCGTAGTCCCGGGCGAGATATGAAAATGCTTCATGCTGCGTGATAAATGTTTTATTCTGAGCATTTTTTAGTTGGTCAAATTCTTTATCAAGCTGTTCAAGTTTCGCCACATAGGCTGCGCTATTTTTTTCAAAGGCTGCTTTGTATTTCGGCAGCTTTTTGGACAGCTGCTCAGAAATGTATTTGACTTCTATGATTGCCTCCTTTGGGCTGACCCAGGTGTGAGGGTCTTTGCCAATCAGTTTGACGGGCTTGGAAGCCTCTATTTTCACACCCTTACTTTTAATGGAATGCAGCCATTTTTCCAGATAGTCGGAGTTATAAACAATCGCGGATGCATCCGTCAGTTTTGAAACTTCTTTTGCGCTCGGCTCGAATTCATGGACCTCCTGATTGCCGGGCACAATATTTGTGACGCGCAGCTCATCTCCAACAATGGCTTTGGTGAATTCGTACATGGGCTCAAATGTCGTCACAATCTCAGGCTGAGACTGGTTCGCGGTATTTTCATGCTGGCAGCCTGCGAGTACAAACAATACAGGAAGCATCAGAAATAATAATAAGCGCATCGTTTTTTTCTTCATGCTATTCAAACTCTCCTTTTAAGTCTTTTAAGAAGCGTGAAATCACGGATTTTTCTTCTTCAGTAAATTCATCAAGGATCTTTTGATAGGCGCCAAGTGTTTTATGATGATGCTCAGCATGTTCTGCGGCAATTGGAAGTGCCTGATGCGTCAAGTGCCAATAGATGACACGCTCATCTTTTTCATCACGTGTCGACGCAATCAATGACAACTCTTGTAATTTCTTTAAGGCCTTGGTCACTGCTGCAGCTGAGATCATCAATCTGTCTGCCATTTTCGCGTTGGTTGAAGGTCTTTTTTTCAGCAGCATCAAAATGTGTTCTTGTGTACTTGTTAGTTTCACGTTGGACACACAGTTTCCCAACAAAACTTCGTGTTTTTTTTCGGCAAAACGAACGACTTTGACAAAGAAATCATCAATTTGATTGGCTAGTTCCTGCATCGTGTTCTCCTATCTTCCCTTTTAGTTTACTGGTTAAGTATATCATGGCATCTATTGCCTGTCAACTCTTTAGGCTCGATTGAGAAAACGCAAAAAAACGAGACTCGTAAAAATTAGGACTCGTTTATTTGCAATAATCTTAATCAGAGAAGAGAGCAGAGCATTAAAACTAGATCTCCCGACCTTCATACTGCTCTTTTTTTAGTTCCTCACGCAGCTCATACAACTGCTGACCAAAGGTTGAAATCATCTCTGTTTGAAGCTTTTGAATTTCCAGTAAATTCGGCTGATCCTGCTGAATTATGTGATCAATTTTCGAGTGCAGGAGACGAATTTCCATTTCAGTTTTCTGATTCACGCGATAATCATTTTGAGATTCCATGCGATCATACTCGGCCGCACGATTCTGGCTCATCATGATAAGCGGTGCCTGCAGGGCGGCGAGCATGGAAAGACAGAGATTGAGCAAAATGAAAGGATAAGCGTCCCATTGAATGCCGAATGGTTTTAGAATATTTAGTAGGATATAGACAACCAGGAAGGCGATGAAAGGAATAATAAAGGTCCAGGAACCACCGAATTTCGCGATGTTATCTGCGACTTTCTGTCCAAACGTATTTGTCTCGTCCAACTGCTTTTGCACATCAATTTCATGGTAGTATTCATCGTTCAGGACTTTGGTAAAGCGATCTCGCATTCGCTTGTTTACCTTTTTGTCAGAGGCAATCATGTCGTTAATTTTTTTCAGACGATAGGTCATAAGGCTATGCTGGCTGATGAAATCACTCGCCCGAATATGTTTTAAGTCATGTCGAATTAAACTGACCAGTTGCTTGTCCAAGTCCCCAATGAACATCCCGTCGGTTAATGGAAATTCCTTGCCTGACACAATGTCCTTATATGTCTGAGTCATTATACTACCTGCTTTTTAGCGCAATCACTTCACTTATTATACTTTATGAAGCAATTGAATACTTTCTAATTCTTATTTTTCAGTGCAAATGTCGATAGAATTCCTGCTTTCAAATTTGCTTTTGTCCCGTAAACCTGGACAGTGACATCTTGATCTGCCGTTAAAATCAGTAACCTTTCGGAAATCTCAATATTAATCCTAACCGCGTGATATTCCTGCTTAAACATAAGTTTATGCCAGCTGGCAGGCAATTGAGGGGCGATGGAAATCAGCCCGTGATGTATCGAAACACCTGCGAATTTATTCTGAACCAGGCTCAGTGTTTTAGACATGAAGCCCAGATTAACATTTTCAGTCGTTGCAAGAGCGTTATTTTCAGAAAAGTCAGGCAAAACAGCTTCGCTCAGAAATTTCAGTGCTTCTTCCCGCTCGCCAAGAGTGACATCAAGGCCTGCCAGAATAAGTTTTGAACTCAGCGGCAGCTTCTCAGCAAAATCCAGAAGACTGTCGCGAGAGTCTTTCAACCAGTTTTCAGACAATTTCCCGCCAGTTTGCTCAATGAGTTTTTGAACATGATCAGCGCCTAAAATGTAGACGGCGGTCCCCAACGCTAACTTCTGACTAAAAGCTGTGTCTGAATCTGAAAGTTGGCTGTCTTCGTCAAGTTTTAGATAAAGTTTTTCCGCTACCCTTTGAGCTTTTTGAAAGCATTTATCATCGAAAGAGCTTTTTTCAGCTGCATCCAATAAGTTCAAATCAGACAATGACGGCAGTGTGAACAGCCAGTCCAGCGACCAAAGCAGCATTAAACTGATAAATGTATTATCTATAAAATCAACTGCGGAATAGGTCTTTTTCCCTGAAGCATTCACAATATGGTAGCAGCCGTCTTTTGCAAGGACGATACGATCCAGCCAAAACTTAAGTGTCTTGAGAACATACGACAGGCCTTCCTCATTCAACAGAGAAAGATCGCCTGTGAACTGCTTGTAAGCCCAGAGGTAATAAACAATTTCCAAGGAGAAGCCGCTCAGCTGTTTTGAGGTCGTCTTATTTTCTGCTGATTCGTGGACTTCCATCAAATGGTGCAAAATATCCTGGGCAACTTCTGGCGCATTCGCTGCGTAATAGGGCGGGACAAATAAATCATCCCTGAGATTGTTGACATGCTGCCCATCTTCAGATAATGGCCAAGACGGAAATAATTCACTGGCTTGTCGTCTGCTTTTGTGCGGCGTATTTTGACGCAAATGATAAACAGACAAACGAACTTGACGCTGCAGTTCTGGATTGTCTGAGTCCAGCCGAATGTCTGAATTCGCCCATACATTGCCCCAATATTCTGCATTATTGGACTTTATGTCCGCTAAGGGCAGACTGTCCACATCACGACGGGCTGCTTCTGCTGGGCACTCTGTCTCATGGCTAGCTGCAATGTCAATGACTTTGTCAAATTTGACTGTTTCATTGGCTGAAAAATGAATTTCCCCGCGTTCAAGCAATTGCTCAGGGTTTCCGCTGTCAACCTGTGCCATCAGCTTGCCGTTGACAAAGCTTTTCGCTGCGATGGCGATTTCAATTCCAGAATGATGCGTTTTTACCTGCAGCAAACGGTCTGAAATCTGAGTGACGTCAAATTCTTTGCTGTCAAAGTCCTGCTGCCCCGCTGCCAAGGGATTCACAAGGGCTCCGTCAATGAGCGATTCGATGACTAAATCACCTTCAAATGCGGCACTGAATGTCCCCTCAAAACCCAAGGCGTGATAATTTGCGGGATCAACGTATTTTGCTATTGACAGGCTAATGTAGCCTTCAGCAACTCGCAAAACGTACTTGTCAGTTTGTACACCATGCTCAAAATCAAGAGAACTCTTCGCATCAACAATTGAATTGTCATTAAATTCAATAAGCTTACCATTAACAATGAAACGCAGCAGCTGCGGATTCGGCAAATCCACTGCTTTAGCTTTCACGACACTATGTTCATCTTTAGTTACAGAAACGGAGCAAGTGACACCCGAAATATAAAGCCCTGGGTTATGGTCCTGTGACAATTGAGACCAAACAGGCGCGGCACGCCATTCCAAGAAACCATTTCCCAAGGTCATCAACGTTTCTTGAATAAGACTTTGTCGGCTTTTTTTAGCCCTATCACACATCAACATCCAATCTGAAACTTGCATCTTTCCCCCCTAACATCTAAAATATCTGAATCTATTTTATCATTTTTGCAAAGGAATGTCAGGGGGAGGCGGTTAAGGAAATTTTTCTTATGTTCTGATCTTCAAACCGCTTGAGAGCTGCTCTGAAGCTTTAAACTGTACTTTTTTGTAAAAAAATAAAAAAATTTCTAAATATTCTCAATAAAATGACATCGCTTGCATTTTTTTTGGTAAAATAGAATTGAAAAATACAGGAAGGCGTCTGAAAAAATACAAGTAATATTTTTGCAGTTTTTATCAGCAATCCAGACGAATACATTTCATGACAATCCCTCTCATTGTGACAGGTCTTCTGGTTCTTGGCGTCATTTTCGTCAATGGCTGGACGGATGCGCCGAACGCGATCGCAACGGTCGTCTCTACCCGAACGCTAAACATTCGAACAGCTGTGCTGATGGCGGCTGTGATGAACCTCTTGGGCGCCTTTATTTCAACTTTGACAGGTGCAAAAGTAGCCGCAACAATTCTCAACATGGTTGATTTCTCGGCTGCTCCTAGTCTGCCTGCAAATGCCCCGCAAATTGCCTTGGCGGCTTCTCTATTTTCTATTGTGGTTTGGGCTGTGGCGGCCTGGTATTTCGGCATTCCCACTTCTGAAAGTCACGCACTGATTGCCGGCTTGACGGGATCAGCCATTTCTCTCGGCGGTCTCGAAGCCATCAAATTCGATGAATGGGTCAAGGTGCTCTATGGGCTTGCAGCTTCTTTGTTCATCGGCTTTGTCGGCGGCGTCATTATCACCAAAATAATCGTATTGATTTTTCAAGGGGTCGCAAGACGCGCTGCCAATCGATTTTTCACGATCGGTCAAGTTTTTGGGGCTGCTGCCAATGCTTATTTGCATGGTGCTCAAGATGGCCAAAAATTTATGGGCGTGTTCATGCTGGCGCTGACGCTCAACGGCGTTGCTAAAGAGGGTGCACCGATTCCCATCTGGCTGATTATTCTTTGTGCCTTAATCATGGGCCTTGGCACTTCGGTCGGAGGCGAGAAAATCATCAAATCCGTGGGGATGGACATGGTCAAGTTAGAAAAATATCAGGGCTTTTCAGCGGATGTAGCAACGGCGATTTGTATTCAGCTGATGACAAGTCTTGGCATTCCTGTTTCTACAACACACGCCAAAACCACTGCAATCATGGGAGTGGCGGCCAGCCGCAGGATGAGTTCACTTGATTTAGGTATTGTAAAGGATATGGTACTTGCTTGGGTGCTTACTTTCCCGGGCTGCGGAATTATCGCCTACTTTATGAGCAGGCTATTCGTGATGATATTTTAGACAAAGTCAGCACTTGCTTTCAGCGACTCTGGCACGCAAATGCTTTGTGAATCAAAGCCTTAATTTTAATACAATGGAGATAATAATGGCAAGAGAAAAATTCGATTATTTTGCTGCAATGACTGATATTGCTAAATCCGCCAATAAAGCTGCAACAGCACTTAAACCGCTGCTGGCAGACTATGAGTACCACAAATTCATCCTTCAAGCAGAGCCGATTCACGAACTTGAAAACCAAGCTGATGCTCAAGTTCGCGCCATTTCCGATCAGCTGGCTATCTCATTTATGACGCCGATTGACCGCGAAGATATTTCCTACTTGACCGAATGTCTGGACAATGTCATGGACGGCATCAATGAATTTACCTATTTGCTGGAGAACCTCGTGGTCACGGAATTGCACCCCGGCGCTGAGGAATTCATGGATGCCATCATTGCAGCTACCGAGGGAATGGTCGTCGCCTGCGGAGAATTTGCCAAATTTAAGAATTCTAAATCGCTCAAGGAGTACATCAGAAAAGTTCGCAGCCTCGAAAACGGCGCTGACAAGCTTTATTCTCAGGTCGTCAAAGACATGTACACAAATGAGACCGATCCTGTTGAGATCATCAAATGGCGCGATTTGTACAACCGTTTAGAACGTACGGTCAATGACACTGAAATTTGTGTCAAAGTTATCGGAAATCTCGTCATAAAAAATACTTAAAATGGAGCGCTTTGGCTCCATTTTTTGGCTCTATTCAACTGTCACAGCTTTTGCCAGATTTCTCGGTTTATCAACGTCTAATCCGCGCTGCAGCGAGGTTTCGTAAGCAATCAGCTGTGTCGGCACAATCATGGCAATGGCTGACAGCCAAGGGTGAACATTTGTCACAATGATGTCGTCTCCTGGATTCGCGACTGCTTCTACTGCAATCGTGATTGTAGAGGCGCCGCGGGCTGCGACTTCCATAAGGTTGCCGCGAGTATGCGAAGCCAGCAGAGGGTCTGACAGCACTGCAATGACCGGCACGCCTTTTTCGATGAGAGAGATGGTACCGTGTTTGAGCTCGCCTGCTGCAAATCCTTCGCACTGCACGTAGGAGATTTCTTTGAGTTTCAGAGCAGCTTCCATCGAGACGTAATAATCCTGTTTACGACCGATATAGAATGCGCTGCGCGTGGTTAGCAGCCTATTTTGCACAATTTTAGCAATTTTATCTTTTTCTGACAAGCTTGCTTCAATTGACTGAGCAACGACTGACAATTCTTTGACCAGATCGAAATCGCTTGCTGCCTGCAGGCCATCTGTTTCTCCGACAGCCTTGGCCAAGAAGGCCAGCGTGGCGATTTGTCCAGTGTAGGCTTTGGTTGATGCGACGGCGATTTCTGGCCCTGCGCCGATCAGCAAGGTGTAGCTGGCTTCGCGTGACAGGGTCGAACCTGGAACATTGGTCACGGTTAAACTTGGATAGCCTAACTCATTGACCTGGACCAGCACCTGACGGCTATCAGCGGTTTCACCGGATTGGCTGAGGAAGATGAAGAGCGGACGCTCGGATAAAATTGGCATGCCGTAGCCCCATTCCGATGCGAGGCCAAGCTCTACTGGCGTTTGTGTCAATGCTTCAAGCATCATCTTTGCTCCGAAGCCCGCATTATAAGAGGTTCCTGCGGCGATGATGTAGATGCGGTCAGCTTCCTGCACTGCTCTGACGATGGCGTCTGAAACATTGACCGCCCCATCCGCGTCCGTGTAACGCTGAATCAGCTGCCTCATGACACTGGGCTGCTCGTCGATTTCCTTGAGCATGTAGTAGGGGTAGGTGCCTTTGCCAATGTCGCTCAGGTCGAGTTCCGCTCTGTAGCTGTCGCGCGTCACTGGATTTCCAGCGTAGTCAGTGATCATGGCAGAGTTTTTCTTCAGCACCACCAGCTCTTTGTCATGGATCTCCATAAACTCGCTGGTTTCGCGGATCATGGCCATCGCATCGGAGCAAACCATGTTGTAGCCATCGCCCAGCCCGAGCAAGAGCGGCGACTTGTTCTTTGCCACATAAATCGTCTCAGGATCCTCGGCATCCATCAGCGCAAAGGCGTAGCTGCCTTCGATGATGTCAAGCGCCTTTTTGAATGCGTCAAGGACTGGCATTTTCTCGTCCTCTTCGGCGAATTTTGCAATCAGATGAACCGCGATTTCTGTGTCGGTTTGACCGATAAAGCGGTCATTCTTCAGGTATCTGTCTTGAATCTCTTTGAAATTTTCAATCACGCCATTGTGAACGAGCACAAACCGCCCAGAAGTTGAGGTTTGGGGATGCGCATTCTCAATGCTGGGTTTGCCGTGCGTGGCCCAGCGCGTGTGTCCGATTCCTGCCGTGCCGGCTATGTCAATCCCAAGTTTCTGGCGCAGGTCTTCAATTCGACCAACGGATTTGACCAGTTTTGACTGGTGCTGCGCATTTGTCACAAAAATACCGGCCGAGTCATAGCCCCGATACTCAAGCTTTTCCAGCCCCTGCATCAATATATCTGTTGCATTTCTGTTTCCCACGACGCCGACGATTCCACACATAGATTATTCTCACTTTCAAATTGGTATATACATTTTTTACTTAAGTTAATTCACGTGAATCATTATAATACTTGACTTTATTTTTGTCAAGAGAAAATATTTTATTAATTGGTATACACGTCCATTTTTGCATCCAACTGAGCTCAACACGCCAGAAGCTAGTAAGCAGACTCTTAACGCTTCAGCGCTTAGAGGTCACTTTCACTGTGTGGAAATATGATGAATTGTGAACCTGCCCAAGGGCAGAACCACAATTCCCTAAGCGATCTCTATTCGCTTTCCCCTTTTGGGGTAAATTTCTACGCTATTAATCGGGCCTGTTTCGCATCTCAACAAAAAAACTGAACCTTAAAGTTCAGTCAGTTTGATTTCTAAGCCTTTCCAGAGTCTCCGCGAAAATCGGAGGGACAGGCACTGAAAATTCCAGCAGCTCTCCCGTTCTCGGCTGAATGAAGCCAAGGGTCTCGGCATGAAGAAATTGCCCCGCGTTCGGCGTCAAGGTCCTGTTGGGACCATACAAAGGATCTCCGGCGACTGGATGGCTGATGTAGGCCATGTGCACACGTATCTGATGCGTCCGCCCAGTTTCAAGTTGGAGCGCAATCAAAGAGTAACCGCCAGATCCATGTCCGCTCGGAAAACGCTCCAGAACTTCGAAGTGGGTTACCGCAGGCTTACCGCCTGCCACCACCGCCTGCCGCTGACGATTTTTCGGGTCACGTCCAATCGGCGCTTCAATCGTTCCACGGTCATTCTCAATCACGCCATGCACGATGGCCAAATAACGGCGCTTGCTCGTCTTAGCTTTAAGCTGTGCCGCCAGTGACTCATGCGCCTGATCATTTTTGGCCACCATCAAAAGACCCGAAGTATCTTTGTCAATTCGGTGTACAATCCCAGGCCGAATCATACCGTTAATCGTCGAAAGATCCTTGATTTGGTACATCAGCGCGTTGACCAAAGTTCCAGAGCTGTGGCCGACCGAAGGGTGCACCACCATGCCCTGAGGCTTGTTGACGACCGCCACATCTTCATCTTCGTATATTATCTCCAGCGGAATATTCTCTGGGACAACATCAAGAATTTCTGCTTCGGGAACTTCAAACTCGACGCAATCATCTAATTTGACCTTGTATTTGGCTTTTTTGATCGTCCCATTTACAGAGACTGCTTCCTCATCAATCAGCTTTCCGATCAAACTGCGTGAAAACTCTGTCATATTTGACAGTGCCTTGTCCAGACGCTCGCCAGCATTTTTATCATCTATAATTATCTTCATTTTATTTCCAATAGTGCGGCAGTAGATCTGCCAATTTCATGTGCTCTAGCGGCTCAAGCTCTGTTAAAATCTCCATATCAGCTGATTTCTCGCTCAGCTGCATTAAAAACTCTCTGCATACACCGCAAGGCAGTATCACTGCACCATTTTTGACGGCTACGAGCTTGGTAATCTCATATTCACCAGCTGTCAGCATGCTTCCGATGGCGTTGCGCTCCGCACAGAATCCAATAGAACAGGCGGCATCCACTGAGACGCCTGTATAAATATTCCCAGAAGCCGTTAATACAGCTGCAGAGACACTGCCTGAGAAAATAGTATCAGATATATCACGCGGGTTCGACGCTGCTGCAGCATTATTATAGAGTGTTTGCCAAATCTTATCCATTTACTTTCCCTCTTCCGTCTTATCCGTCAATATGGCGACAATCAGGACAACAAAACCAACAGACAACAGGCTATCCGCCACATTGAAAATGGCAAAATTCATGAAGTCAGTCTGAAACATGTCTACGACAAATCCTTGACGAATGCGGTCAATCCAGTTTCCCAGGGCACCCGAAATAATCAGGCTCAGTCCAATATTGTAGACGATCTGTTCATTTTTCTTCCAAAGAAAATAAAGCGCCACCAACATAGCAATCGGCGTCAGAATATTAAAAATCCACTGCTGCCCTTGCAGCATTGACCAAGCCGCACCAGAATTCGTCAGATGAGTCAAGCTCATGAAACCTGGAATGAATTTTTTGACAGTTCCTAGGGGAATGTTTGAGACGGTCCAATGCTTGACCAGCTGATCTGCAATAATACCTAGTATTATCAGTATGAGAGAGAGAATTTTTTTCACCCGTCTATTATATCAGAATCATGCCTTAAACTCTAGTCAATGATGATGGTTCCGATCCTCAAGGCCAGATATCCTTTCCAAACCACTTTTCGGAAATTTTCTGGAACTCACCAGATTTATGCATGTCCGCGAGGGTTTCGTTAATTTCACCTATCAGATTCTGGTCATTTTTTCGCGCACCGACAGCGAAATCCTGATCTGGAAATCCAGTCGGAAGCACGACAAAGTCCTTATCCAGCCCAGTTTTCTGCAAATAATAATCTGCATAAACGCCGTCAACAAACAGGCCTTGAATTCGATCGGCTTTCAGGTCAATAAAAGCCAGATCAAATGTTGAATAAAGCGCAGCCTTATTATCCTTGACAATATTTTTAAAAATCTCCGGCTTGTTATTAAAACTGTCATACTCGCTGGAGCCCGTTTGCAAACCCAGAGATTTTCCTGCCATATCTGCGCTTGACACAATGCCGGACGTTTTCTTCACTACCAGCACTTGCGCATTGGCCATGTAAGGTTTGGAAAAGCTGACCAGTTTCTCGCGTTCAGGCGTCATCGTATAGCCGTTCCAGATGAGGTCAATATGTCCTGCTTTAAGCTCCGTCTCCTTCATTGCCCATGTGATCGGCTGCCAACGTACCACAATGTCACTGTGCTTAAAAACAGCGTTCGCGAGTGCCACATCAAAGCCTGTAAACTTGCCAGACTTATCCTTAAAGCCCATCGGCACGAAAGTGTCGTCAAAGCCGATGGTTACGTATCCCTGCTTCTTTGCTACACTTAGTGTGTCCTGTTTAGAAAGATTGGTGCAGGCGCTGAAGCTGACAAGACTGACTGCTATAATGAGCAGCATGATTATTTTCTTTTTCATACGCGCGGGTTCACTTTCAGTATATTGTCGGCGATTTTCTCCGCAAAGTCCAAATCATGCGTCACCACAAGCTGCGTGATACCTGATTTTTTATTATCGAGAATAAGCTCAGCCACTTGATCTCTGAGTTCAGGATCCAGCGCTGAAGTCGGCTCATCATAGCCGATAATCTGCGGATCCATCATCATGGCACGTGCCAAAGCCACGCGCTGCTTCTGTCCGCCCGAAAGCGAATAGGGTTTTGCTAGCAAATGCCCAGCCAAGCCAAGAGCGTCTAGAAGCTGACCGGCTTTTTTCTCAGCTTCAGCTTTTGACAGTCCCAGTGTCTGAATCGGGCTCAGCGTAAGGTTCTGAAGCACACTCATATGAGGGAAGAGCTGAAAATCTTGGAATACGAAGCCCAGAGGACTTTTGAGCAATTTTCCGTTTTTATCGTAGGCTAGTTCTTTGCCGTTGAAAATAACTTTCCCTGAGTCAATAGACTCAAGCCCCGCCAGCATCCTCAAGAGTGTCGTTTTTCCGCCGCCTGATGGTCCTGCAAGGGCAAGAATTTCACCGTCTGCCAGAGACATTCTAAAATCTTCAAATATTATACGGTCTCTGAATTTTTTGCACAATTCTTTAATTTCTAACATGTTTTGTAACCTTTCAATTGAGTACGGCGCGCCAGAAGCTAGTCAACAAGATCTTAGCGCTCTCGCGCCGCACATCTTATTTTTCAATTTTAAGCTTCATCTCAAGACCGCGTGATAAGAGGGTCAATATTGCGATAAAGGCCAGATAAAAGACACCCGCCATGAGGAAGGGAACAATAGTGGTGTCGCGCTGCATGGCGACATTCGCTGCCTGCATGATGTCAAAGAGGCCAACAATGTAAACCAGTGAGGAATCCTTGACCAGATTGATCACTTCGTTCATGACACTTGGAATGACAATGCGTACAACTTGCGGCAAAGTCACGAAGCGTGCAGTTTGCCAGCCAGACAAATGCAGTACTTTTGCTGCCTCAATCTGTCCTGTAGGCACAGCTTCAATACCTCCGCGAAAGATCTCTGCAAAATAGGCGCAATAATTTAGAATAAAAGCCAGCAGACAAGAGGCGAGACGTGACAAAGCCGGCATTCCCAGCAATGCTGGGCCATAATAAAAGATGATAATCTGCAGCAGCAGCGGTGTTCCTCGCATGACCCAAATGTAAAGATGCAAGACCCATTTGACGACAGGCAGCCTCAGTAAGAAAGCGACTAAAATTCCCAAGGGAATTGACACAATAATGGTGAATGAAAAAATGAGCAGCGTTGTCCAAAAACCGCTCAATAACTGCGGCAGTATGCTTTCGATATAATTCATTTTGTTCTCCTTTGAATGAAAAGCTTAACGACTTTGTGCTGCATCATATCACGAGTAAACAGAAAAACCGGCTCTCTTGAACCGGCTTTATTCTTGTAAAGAGAATCACCGGCACAGATACAACACAAAAGCTGTATCTATGCCTAAGGCTGATACAACTCCTATCTATGCAGATGATGATGAAGTTGGAAAGTCATTGTGATTTCCTTTCTTTAATTTTTTTCAATTATACACAATTATCATGTAAAATGCAAGAAAAATTATTGAAAATCTGCTATACTTGAGAAATGAAAAACAAAAAGAATATTCAAATCTTAGTCATTGGTTTCTTGGCTTTGGTTATTGTTGGTCTCCTAGGAATTTTTATCAGTCAAAACGAGAGCAAGTCGGATAAAAATACCGCTTCTTCAAGCTCTAGCAGCGCTTCTGCCAAAGCAACTTCAGTAGATACGAAAGTCACTGACCAATCTGCACTTGATGCACTGACTTTCCCGCAATTGTCCACTGAAATCGCGGATGATGAAGCCGAGGTTGAAATCGACACATCTGCCGGCAATATCACCATTAAGCTGTTTCCAAAGCAGGCACCGCTCGCCGTTGAGAATTTCCTAGCTCTTGCAAAATCCCAGTATTACAATAACAACGAATTCTACCGAGTGATTAAGGATTTCATGATTCAGACAGGCGACCCTACAAATACAGGAACAGGCAGCAAATCTGTCGTCAACGGCAATCAGGCTTTTACTACAGAAATCTCCAATCAGCTTTACAATATTCGAGGTGCCCTGTCATTAGCAAATTCAGGAGCGGAAAATTCCAGCAGTTCGCAGTTCTTCATCGTGCAGAATCCTCAAGATATGTCTTCTCAATTGCCATCGACCTTCCTTTATCCCGCTAAGATCAAAGAAGCCTATAAATCAGGCGGTTACCCGAAACTTGACGGAAGCTACACTGTCTTCGGACAAGTCGTTTCTGGAATGGATGTGGTGGACAAGATTGCTGACGGCAAAGTCAAGTCCAATGATACTGGCGAGAATTCTAAGCCAGAAACGCCCTACTCTATCTCATCAATTAAGATTCTTAAAGATTGGGACTTCACAGCGAAATAAGAAAACTGAGGATGACATTTCCTCAGTTTTTCTATATTATCATTAATTATGCGGAGAAATAAGTTTTTTCAAATCAGATGGAAGCTCAGAATCGATACTTAGCCGCTGTTTTTGAAAGACATTCATAAATTCGACGTGATAACAGTGCAGAGCCTGCCGCTGAATCAAAGTGCAGTCTCCACCATATAAATCATCGCCGATGAGCGGGTAGCCTAAATAGGCCATATGAACCCGAATCTGATGTGTACGACCTGTATGCAAGGTTAAGTCAAGCAGAGCAAGCCCATTTTGGACAGTGTTTATATCAAAGCTGGTACGCGCCTCTTTTGCTTCCATCAGACCATCAAAGCGAACACGCCGTTCAATGATGGAGCCTTCTGCGCGGCCGATCGGCGCATTTATTTCCCCATGGGAAGGAAGCTTGTCATCGTACTTGACCAAGGCATAATAGCGTTTGACGAAGTCTTTGGGTCTGCTGCTTAAGACAGCGTGTGCAAAACTGTGCTTGGCAAAAATCATTAATCCACTGGTGTCTGTGTCTAAACGTGTGGCCAGATGCACACACTGATTCTCGTAATCCTGCTTCTGAAGGTAGGCAGCAACGAAATTGCACATGGAGCCGGTCGGTTTCTTCACGCCAGTGATAGACGGATAACCCGCTGGTTTATCAATGATCAGATAGTCTTCATCCTCAAAGACAATGTCCAAGGGAAAGTCTTCTGGAATCAGTGCTGGATTGGCAGGCTCCTTGGGAGCATAGATGTCCAGTTGATCACCAGAGGTCAATCGAAAGATGGCATTTTCTTCTTGATCATTAACCAATATTTTTCCACCGGAGAATTTAACTTTTGCCAGTAGTTTTTTTGACAAGCCTTGACGCTTTAGAAAATTTTTGACTTTTTGTCCATCAGTGTCCGCAATGTAACTAAACTTCAAACAGTACTCATTTCTAATTTCTTATGATCCCTCATTTTTCACCTATAAAGCTATTCTTAACCCTTGCCCAGAATGGCGTGTGTGCACAGTTGGCAAAGGCAATCGTTCGGCCGTCCAGCTCATAACAAACTGATTCTAAATCTTTGATGATAATGGTATCACGATCTACTGTCAGCTGAAAGTTTTCAGCATTCGAAAGCTCGGGTGTGAGGCAAATGTTATCTTTTTTTGCCACAATCATTGGCGCGCCTAGGGTTCGGAATACTCGGTTATTAAGACTTGCAATTTCTGCCATTTGCATGGCTTCAACCTGCGGATGCATGACCGCACCGCCGATTGATTTGTTATAAGCGGTTGATCCTGTTGGGGTTGACACAACTATGCCATCGCCGCGAAAGCGCTCAAAAGGAAAGTCGGAGATCTTGATGTCTGCCACCATTGTCTGAGAACCCCGGCGCAAGGTGGATTCATTTAAGGCATGATAAACCGCCTTCTTGTGACCATTATATTTGATTGAGACGCGTAAAAGCGGGTACCTGACTGCATCCGCTGGGTTCTCCTTTTTTAAAGCTTCGACTAATTCATCCAGCTGATCCGCAAGAAAATCCGTATAAAATCCTAAATGACCAGTGTGAACGCCCACAAAACGAATGTTTTCAGCTTTGTCTTCGTAGGCATGGAAAGCGGACAGCATGGTCCCATCTCCACCGACTGAAATAACAAGTTCCGGGTTTTCTTGATCAATCTGGAATTTTCCGTCATGTTCTCGCGTTTGAGCGAGTGCCTCTTTTTCATTCATCTGTTGACTAGAAGGCGGCAATAATAAGCCAGATTCAGAGAGTTTGATCAAAAGCTGCGTTGTTACAGCTTGTGACTTGTCACTCTCATTATCATAAATCCAGATTTTCTTTACCATTTTCCATCCTCTTCCGGCAGCTCAGACTCGCCTTCAAACAGAAGCTGCGCTTCCTGGATCTCCTCACGAATACTTGACATTTCTCGGTCCAGCGCATAAGCAATCTGTGCTGTCACGTTCAGTCGCTCCCTGATTTCGAGCGGGATCAAGCCTTGATATTTGTAATTCAGAGAGTGTTCAATTGTCGCCCAAAAATTCATCGCCAAGGTACGGATTTGTATTTCGGCTAATACCTCGCGATGCCCGTCAATTGTATCAATCGGATATTTAATAATGACGTGATAGCTTCGATAGCCCGATGATTTCTGATTGTTGATGTAATCTCGCTCCTCAATAATTTCAAAGTCTGTTCGCACGCGCAGTATGTCAAGCACATCGTAAATATTCTCAACAAACTGCACCATGACGCGCACACCTGCGATGTCTTCCATCTCAATGATTTGCGAGGGTTTATAACCGCGACGACGCGCCTTTTCCTTAATCGAATCTAAGCGCTTAACTCTCCCGGTCACGAACTCAATTGGAGGATAGAGGTTCTTTTTTTGGTATTGTTTTCGAACGCCTCGGAGTTTGATTTTCAGCTCGCCGACCGTTTGCACATAGGGATCTAAAAACTCTTCCCACTTTTTTTTATTCATGCTTAATTTTCTTCCTCTCACTAACGACTTGCTAAATCTCTCGAATTAAGCTACAATCAGTTTATATTTTAACACAAAGAAGATAAAAATGCCTACACAACTTGAAATTGAATTTAAATCACTGCTTTCCATGCCGGAGTTTGAACGTTTGTCCAAACTTTTCAGTCATGTTAAGCCTGTCGTGCAGACCAATTATTATTTTGACACGGAAAGTCTTGTTCTCCGAGAAAATCGATTGGCCCTGCGTATTCGCTGTTTCAGTCATTCTGCAGAGATGACGCTGAAAGTTCCTCAGGAAGTTGGAAACATTGAGCACAACATTGACTTGCCGTTGGACACAGCAAAAACGCTCATCAGCTTAAAATCTCTTGTTGATTGTCCTGTTGATATTTCAGAAATTCTTCAGATCATTGATAATTATCAGGTTGATTTCAAAACCCTGACCTGCATCGGCTGTCTCAAAACAACGCGACAAGAATATCAAATGCCGATTGGGCTCGCTGCTCTGGATGTCAATGAATACCTTGGAACTTCAGACTACGAGTTTGAGCTTGAGGTGGAAGAGGCACAGCAAGGCCAGAAAGATTTTAATTCCTTTTTAGAGAAAAACAATATCGAATTTCGGTATGCCCGCTCAAAAGTTGTCCGTTTTCTTGACACCTTGCGTCATAAAAATAAGCACTGAAATTGTGCTTTTTTTACAATTTCATGCAAGGCTGAAACACGCTTGACCCATCGGGCAGGTAATAATCCACGCGAAAATTTTTCTTGTGACTTACTGAAAAATCACTGCAGACTGCGGCCAGAGAAGACTTACATATGATATTGGCCTTTCATCTCTGCATCAACCTCTCTACAGGTGTCAAGAAAGGCCTTGCCGAAATCCTGGGTCAATTCTGAAATTCGGCCGCGCTTGATAAACTTAACAAATGGCAGACGCTTGAGTTCAGGCGCTAATTTGTCGACCTTGTCTTCATCAACATAGAGACAAACATAATTGCCTTTGCTGCTTGTATAGATAACCTCGCCGTATTTATTCAAATTTCGCGCATTTTTCATGGAGCGCAAAAAAACATATATGGGCTTTCGGCCTTTAATTTCAAAGTCGGCAGGCTTCCAACTCTCTTTGATTTGACTCTTATTTAGCTCTTCTTCGCTGATGATGCCCCCCTCCTCTCAATGGTAAATTCTCATCTATTGGTATATTTTTAGAAATTGAATAAGTGATTGCTTTCGTCAGGTTTGACAAAATTTCCTGCAAATCATTTTCAGCGAGTTTCAACTGGTAGACTTTTTCGTTCAAATTGATTTCGCGCTGCAGCTCTCTTAAGTCCGAACGAAAAGGGATAAAATCAATATTTTGCTGTAGGACAGCAATTTTGTTCTGCAGTTTTTCATCCTTTAGAAAGTTTTCACGGGCTTTGCGATAAAGCATGACTTCATCGGATTTTAGAAGCTCTGCCACGATTTCGTCAATGCTGCTGTCAATTTCTAGTAAATTATTATCAATGTGTAACACATCTCATTATAGCAAAAAAAGACTGCTATTAACAGTCTTAGGCTGTAGACAAAATCCGCGCCGTTCCGAAAAATTACGGCATATTGTCAAGGCCAAGTTTGCTTATTTTGTATATCCTATTTCCGTCTTTGTCTGGACCATAAATCATTTCTGCATTTAAGTTATTCTCATATAAGAGGGGCATCAACTCACGGTTTGTGACAAGGTATTTTACTTTTAATACGTTCAACTCAGAGGAGTTCATTTTGACACGAAGCTGATCTGCAGATGGATTTTCAAAGTGATTCTCCTTATTTGTTGAGAGCGTGATTTTAACATGAGCATATCGATTCCACTTCTCTTCATTTTGATTGCCTGGATCCAGTAAAGTCCACAACTTTTTGTCTGGATAGAATCTGACGCCATTGATCATTTTTGCACCGAATATTTGCGGATATTGGTAAAGAAGATTATCGCCGTCTGCTAACCATTTAGCTTCTTTATCGGATTTTACAAGCGCTTTGATTTTTACTGCTAATGCTTTACGATAAATTCCAGGTAGTCCTTGGCTGACAGGATTGACAGTCATTCCTGAAATTGCGATCAGGAGCGCCATTAGAACAATAAAGCAGCGTTTTTTCCCATAAATGACGAGCATTTGGCTGCCAAGGTAAACAATTAGGAGCATAAACAGCCAGACCTTGCCGAATTCTCCAAAAATTGTCGTCTGAATGCAAAATGCCATGAACAGTGCCTGAACAGCAATTCCAGCCCAAAGTACGATTTTACTCTGAATTTTTCTTGTCTCCCAGAGATAATTCACGTACCAGATAGACGCAAATACGCCCAGAACCATTGCCAATTGGAAGGCGCGATTTGGTTCAACAAAAGAAAACAGAGTAAGCTTTTGTCCTATTTTTGGTAAGCCTGCAATTGAGGCGTAAAACACGAGAAAAAGCGAAAACAGGCTCAGGTAAATTCCAAACGCATTTTCCTTTATCTTGTCTCTTTTTATTGTAAATGGGAGTGTGACAAGAATCAAAAGCAAAAAATTGAGCGTGCTTGAAAGTTCACATGCATTAATGGCTTGAAAAGCTGGCGGTAGTTTTTCAAAAGGTAAAAAGAAATTTGTCAGTATTCCCATGAAATAGGTCAAGCCGATTCCGCCGCCGACAGCGATTCGCTTTCCTGGGTAGACCGTATTCAATGTCGCTGAGATTGCTGACCACGACTCTCCTAGAGTAATCATCAGCGTCACAGAAAATAACAGCAAGGCAAAGAATAGAATTATCCAGTCAATATGATCCATTGCCTTTCTGTGTATCGCAGTCAGTAACTTTGCGAGAAAATAAAACAATAGAAAATAGGCGAGTGGAACCTGATAGCCGGGATAAATAACAAAGATAAAACCGATGACACTGCTGCACAGAAGAAGGGCAAAGCCGGACTTGGCCACTTTACTTTTGGCTTCAAAAAAATAATGGATCGTCACAATTGCCGCCATGCTAAAGAAAACTAAGTCGCCCAAATGCTGCATAAACCACCACTGCACGAGCGGTGAAAAAGAAATCCAAAAAGAACCGAGACAGGAAAGCAGTAAATTCTTTTTCGTCAGAATCATGCAGACCTCAAAAGCCAGCAAAATCATGAAAATAAGCTTGAAGCACCAGTAAAAGCTGATCGCTCTTTCGCCACTAAAAAACAAAAATCCCCAGTTAAAAGGCTTTCCGATGATTGAAATTTGTTTAACAGGAGAATTATAAGCCACAACCATATTTTGACCACCAAGCCCATAACTCTTGTTTGATAAGGGAAGTCCTGCTGCAGCTTGTGCCAGGTAGAAAGGCGTCTGAACCAGCCAAGCATCAGAACGCACTTCTCTGGCAGTTCCAAATATAATACCATCATGATTTGAAGGTTTTAAATTCCAGTCACCGAATTTTATCCCCTTCTTGTTTGTTTCTACCCGATGATTGTCAATACCGACACTGATCCCTGCATTATCCCACACTGCTGTTGAGCTTCCATTCAGATTCAAAGATACGCCAATGAAAACCAAGACAATAGCAATGAGGTATCGAAACATAATCATTCGCTTTAATATTCTCATTTATGACCGGCTTTATAGACATTTCCTGAATTAATGTCAGATATTTTGTATGACAAAGCGGATTCAATGCCCATAGTGCGGCTGGAAAGTGCCTTCCAAATTATGCTGAACAAAAGAAAAACAAAGAATATCACAAAGATCTGAGGGATTAACTTTTGAATCTCTTGGAAATGATGGGTAAAGACTAAGCCGGTAATTTTGACACACTCAACAAAGAGTGAGATAAGAAAGAGGCAAAAGAAAATGATATAAATGATCTCAAATTTTTGCTCGCTTAAAAGGAAATTCTTAATATTCTTCATTTAATCTATATTTTATAACATTATATCGTCATTTTATGCAAATATAATTATTAATAATTAGACCTTTCATCATATTATATAAATTATATTAATATTTTTTTCTTAATTTAAGCAAAAAATCCGCATTCTGCGGATTTAGATTGAATATCATTATACTCAAAGTGACTGACATTATGTGTCGCTTTGCGCAGCTAATAACCGTCTATCAAAAGAGTTTACTAAATGGTAAGTTGAATGTCCTGTCAAACTATCTCCCAACTATGAATCACTCAGTCAAAGCGTTTATAAAGGTAATACTTTGTCACGCCTTTAAAAGGGCAATCCTCCAGGCTTCCAAACACCTGATAACCGAGTTTCTCATAAAATTCAAGCGCCTGAAAACTCAATGTGCTCACCGTCATCAATTTTGCCCCCAGCTCAGCGGCAGCATGCTCTATTGCCTCCATTAAAGCTGTGCCGTAATTCTGATTTCGAAAACGCACATCAATCGCAAGTCCATTGATATGAAAATTTTCAAAACTTAAAGAACCTGCAATTCCACCGTAAAATTCGCCATTTTCCTGCAGGGCAAAAGCTATTTTTTGATCAATTGTCACAGATTTTCCGCTATGCTCAAGCATTCCAGGCAGCAAAAGTGCGTCAATTTTTGGACTTAATGTGCTGAATTCTTCTTTGATAATTTCCATATAATTTCACTTTCATTTTAGTATTAGGCAGACAGTCATCTCCTAACATTTTTGATTTTAGCATTTTAATACTGATAATTCAATACAAATCTGTCTTTCTGACTTCAAACAAGTTGTGCAGTGTTATTTATAAAGACAGAGAAGACAATTATTGTGAAAAAAGCGAAGGCCATTTGTTCGCTTTTTCTTTCTTATTCAGTTAAGTAAGCCGATTTTCTCCGCAATGTCCAAATTCACTGCAAGCACATTCACGGTCTCCTCGCCCAAAAATCCAATGGTTTTTCCATGCGTATGCTTCTCCACGATTTCCTGCAGCTTGTCCTCACTTATTTGGGTATTTTTGGAAATAGTTGCCAGTTGGATATCAGCGGCAGCTGGGCTGATTTCCGGGTCCAGTCCTGAGCCTGACTGCGTCAAAAGATCCATGGGGATATCAGATGCCTGAACATTTTCATGCGACGCCAAGAATGCGTCCATATCAGCTTTCACGCGCTTCTCCAGCTCCGGATTGCTGGGCGCAAGATTGCTGGAGCCAGAAGCCACACCAGTGTAGCTGCCGTCGGCCTTCTCGGACTCTGTGTACATGTTGTAGTTCACAGCCGAAGGACGTCCCTGCATGAAGCGGGCATCGCCGCTGAAGTCCTGACCAATCAGGCTTGAGCCGACCACTTTTCCGTCCGCGACAATCTGGCTGCCATTGGCTTGATGAGGAAATATCGCCTGTCCCAGCCCTGTCATGAGCAGCGGATAGAAAAGCCCACAGATACAGATGAACACTAGTGTTGTCAGAATTGGCGTTTTAATTGTGCTTATAACTTTTTTCATGATAAATCTCCTAAAAAAATCTAGTACAGCTAATCGTTAAAGTCCGCTTCACTCAGGCTCACTGTTTACCTGAAGTGGAAGTATTAGCGCTTCAGCGCTAAATACTTCGCGGAGCGGAGACAACTTGTAGTTATTTCTTAGCGGCATGACGGCACGCGCAGCGAGACTAAAACAAGATGTGAAACAAGCCCGCTTTGAAGCGTAGAGATTTAGGAAATTGAGGTTCTTCCGTCAGGCAGGTTCTCAATTTATCTAATCTCCTAGCTTCAGGCTTGTTGAACTCAGTTAAATGACGCTTAGAAATAACACAACAAAGGCTCCGCGAGCACCCACTTCTGGTAAACAGTGAGCCTGAGTGAAGCGGACTTTCCAGCTACAAATTAATCATCTGTAAAAGCGGTGCTATCAGCAAATCAATCAACTTAATGCCGATAAATGGCGCAATCACGCCGCCGAGTCCGTAAACCAGCATATTGTGCGTCAGCATCTTTTCTGAGCGCTGGGGTTTGTATTTGACGCCTTTCATGGCCAGCGGAATCAGTATCGGGATGATAATCGCGTTGAAAATCAGCGCTGACAGAATCGCACTGGACGGCGTCGCGAGCCCCATAATATTGAGCAGCCGCATCTCTGGGATCGCCAGCATGAACATGGCCGGGATAATCGCAAAGTACTTAGCCAAATCATTCGCAATCGAGAAAGTCGTCAGCGCCCCGCGTGTGATCAGGAGCTGCTTGCCGATTTCAACCACGTCGAGAATCTTGGTCGGGTCACTGTCAAGATCGACCATGTTGGCCGCTTCTTTCGCGGCGCTGGTGCCTGAATTCATGGCGATGCCGACGTCGGCCTGAGCCAGAGCTGGCGCATCATTGGTGCCGTCTCCCGTCATCGCCACGACCTTACCTTCGGCCTGTTCAGCCTTAATCGCGTCAATCTTGTCTTCGGGCTTGCACTCGGCGATGAAGCTGTCCACACCTGCTTCTTGTGCAATGGTCGCTGCGGTCAGCGGATTGTCGCCGGTCGCCATAATGGTCTTGATGCCCATTTCACGCAGGCGGGCAAAACGCTCGACCAGTCCCGGCTTGACAGTATCTTTCAGATAGATTACACCGAGAATCCTGTTATTAATCGCCACTGTCAAAGGTGTGCCGCCGGCAGATGAAATCTCATCTGTGATGCCCTTCAAATCCTCAGGAATCGTACCGCCTCGAGCTTCGACATGTGCGATCATCGCGTCTGAGGCTCCCTTACGAATGAGGGTCCCATTCTCCAGATTCACACCACTCATGCGCGTCTGCGCTGTGAATTCCACAAAACTGGTACCGTGCGGCAAATCATAAGCCACGCCCTGCTCCTCTTCGGCCAGCTTGACGATAGACTTTCCCTCCGGGGTTTCATCCTGCAAGGAGGTCAGGACGGCGTTTTCGGTCAATGTCGCCTTGCTCACGCCCTCCACAGGGTAGAACTTGGCCGCCATCCGGTTGCCGAAGGTGATGGTCCCGGTTTTGTCGAGAATCATGGTATCGACATCTCCACTGGCTTCAACAGCCTTTCCAGACATGGCGATCACGTTGAAGCGCGTCACACGGTCCATGCCGGCGATGCCGATAGCTGAAAGCAGTCCGCCAATGGTCGTGGGAATCAGGCAGACGGTCAAAGCAATCAGGGTTGGGACAGCCAGCTTGACATTGACGAAAGCCGCGATTGGATAAAGCGTCACGATGACAATCAGGAAAATAATGGTCAGGCTGACCAAAAGCGTGTTCAGCGCGATTTCATTGGGCGTTTTCTTGCGGGCGGCGCCTTCGACAAGTGAAATCATTTTGTCTAAAAAAGATTCGCCGGCGTTGGAGGTAATTCTGATTTTGAGCCAGTCGCTGGACACGGTAGTGCCGCCTGTGACAGAGGCAAAGTCGCCACCGGATTCTTTGACGACTGGCGCTGACTCACCTGTAATGGCGGATTCATCGACTGTGGCGATGCCTTCAACAACTTCACCGTCGTTGGGAATCAGCTCGCCGACTTTGACAAGGACGATGTCGTCTTTTTTCAGTTCAGAGGCATCAATGATTCTCTCTGTTGTGCCGTCTGCCTCGATAATACGAGCTTTCATATCCTGCTGAGTCTTCTTCAAGCTCTCCGCCTGCGCCTTACCGCGACCTTCGGCCACAGACTCAGCGAAATTGGCAAAGAGCAAGGTCAACAGTAAAATCAACGTGACGATGATATTGTAAATCCGCGTGGAGCTGCTGACTGCGCCGAACAAGTCGGGAAAAACAGACAAAATCAACGTGATAACGAAGCCGATTTCCACGACAAACATGACCGGATTTTTCATCATATAAGTCGGATTCAGCTTAAGCACTGCTCCTCTGATGGAGCTTTGGAGGATTTCCTGATTCAGTAATTTTTTATTTTTCGAAGCCATTTTTCCTCCTTACAATGTCAAGAATTCAGCGATTGGACCTAGCACCAGAGCAGGCAGGAAGGTCAGCGCGGA
>JAITVN010000009.1 GCA_031285775.1 Streptococcaceae bacterium
GCCATCGTGTTCAGACGATACTTGTTAAACTTTTCCGTACAACGCAAGAAATGCTTGTACTCAAGTCCCGAATAACGGTGAGGATAGAAGTTATGTGAGCCATAGAGGTGGCTGCGATCCGGATTGAAGTCCATGATGTTATCCACGTAGCTTGTGCCTTGGCTCATATTGATTTCAATATTGAGGCCGTAAGGGTTACGTGTCATCTTGGCTTCTTCTGCGCCGGTAAAGCCGAGGTCTAGTCTGACGCCATCTGCACCGAGATCTTTGAAGAAGCTTAAGTCATCATAGCTGACACCGAGCTGTTCGAACAGACCTGGATTGATGTCAATCATGACTTCCATGCCAAGGCTGTTGGCATAGTCAATCGGGCGACGGAAGCCTGCGAGGACTTCGTCTTTGTCGCCTGTGATCTCAAGCAGGCTGGTGAAAACGCGCTTGAAGCCGTATTTGTGAGCGAGGTCTAGATAGGCCTTGTCAGAATCATAATCTGAACGCTCAGGATAGATAGAAATTCCAAGTTTTCCCATTGTTTACACTTTCTAAAAATGTAGGGGCAATGATCATAAATTAAGTTCGGGCCGCTAGCAGACTAAAAATTTGCGAGCGACCCTCTCATCTTATAACTGAGTTCGGGGCGCTAGGAGCTATGAAATTAGACATTTTTAGAGCCTGCCTAAAGGCAGAACCTAAAAACCCTAAATTTCTACGCTCCTAAGCGAGCGCCCCTCTCATCTTATTTATTTTCTAGAGCCCAAAGTCGTTTTTGAATTTCAACAGTTTCGACGGCCATGTCTTTGAAACAGATGGCTGTCATGAGATGGTCTTGGGCGTGAACCATGTAGAGGTTCCAGCCGATTTTTTCGCCTTGTGCCAGACGTGTCAAAAGATCAGTCTGAACATCATGGGCATCTTTTAAAGCAATGCTGGCTTCTTTTAGAGACTCTTCTGCAGCCGCAAAATCGCCTGTTTTAGCCTGCTGGATTGCATTGAAGGCCAAACCTTTGGCATTTCCGCCTGCCATGATGATTCCCATGACGACTTCCATGTATTCATCGCTGACTGGATTTTCATACTTATCTGTCATATTTATTCAATTCCCATCAGGCTTTCAGCAAATTTCAGAACTTTCTCGCCTCGCATGAGACCATAGTCCTGCATGTTGATAACGTCTACTGGAACGCCGACTGCAGCGCCTAGAGCACCAATACGTTTTTTCTCATAGGCAACTTGAGGTCCAAGAAGGAGAACATCCGGTTTTGGAGTGGCATGCAGCATATCTTCTGCTTCAGCTGTTGCTTTTGCGAAAATTTCATAATCTTTCCCCTCAGCTTGTGCAGCTTTCTGCATCTTTGAAACCAGAAGCGAGGTAGACATGCCTGCAGAACAGGCAAGTGCAATGATTTTATCAGCCATAATTCTTTGTTAGTTGGCGCGTTGACGTCAACCTTCCTTTCTTATTTTTCCTAAATTGGTATATTCCAATGATAGCGTTTTTTTGATAATTTTACAAGTTTTTAGTCATAAAAAAAACTTGTTTCTCTAAATAAAAACAAGCTTAAAAATGTCAAGTGCTGTAGCTATAAGACTTTCAAAGATTTCTAAATATAAACTACTATTTCATTATTGTTTAAGATTATAAAAAATTAGAAATAACGGCGATAAGTTTTTCTCTCAAAGCCTTATCCTTCAAGGTTGGATTCAGCTTTGATCGAAAAAAAACAAAATCAATTCTTTGTTTTTTGTTTCTGCTGCAGATTTGCTGCTCTGTGTGCAAGCGCTTCTAAAAGAGCGAGAACTGGGAGTTGTGTCGTCAAATTAGCACCAGAATGCTGGCTTGAGTGTTCCTCCTGTAGATCATACGAAAGATTCAAATCTGCCAGCTTAGAGATGCTATTATTGCCATTGTTTGTGATTGAAATAATCGTAGCGCCGTCTCGCTTAAAATCAAGCGCCTTATGGATGACTTGGTCTGTGTCTCCAGATTCTGATAAAATAAGTGCCACAATGTTACCTTCAGAGTTGATCTGAACCGCCTGGAAAGGATCGGATATTGCAAAAGCACGCAGGCCAATATTAGCAAAATACTTGCTGCCGTAATCACTGAGCGAATTGGAAGTCCCCACACCACAGAAAACACTGTAATCGGCAGTTGCGATCATTTGAGCCGCCTGATTAACACGTCTCTGATAGGACTTGCTATTTAAGCGCTTCAGGAAAAAAGAAAACTCCATCATGTTATCGTAATGCTGTTCCTCGGCAGTTCTGGGCTTATTCTGATCCTTGAAATAATACTTTAGCTCTGCCCAGCCGTCAAATCCAAGCTTCTGACTTGTGTGCACAATGGTTGATGTCGATAGGTGCAGTTTTTCTGCAAAGCCTCGAATCGTCAAGTCGGCCAGAATCTCGGGCTCTTTGACAATCGCATTAAAAACTCTGCTTTCAAGTTCATTCAATTGACTAATATTTTTAGTTTCAAACATGACCTTATTTTATCAAAAAAGTGCTGGTTTTTAAAACACATTTTTTCTATAGGGATGGAAGCCTTTTCTTTGTGTCGTCTGCCTGTAATTTTCTTAGACAGTGAGTTCAATTTCGTTGTTTTCAGGATCCAGAATGACCGATTCATAATAGCCGTCACCTGTGGTTCTGGGGGCTGATTTTACTGTGTAGCCATCACTCTGGAGGCGCTGGGTCAGCTGGTCAACTGCTTTCTTACTCCCCAAGGAAACTGCCAGATGCGCAAAGCCTGTTCTATCAGATTTGCCGCTGTCTGTCAATTTGTCTCGACTGCCGATTTCCAGACGTGCGTCACCGTCAGGAAAGCTCAGAAAATAGGACTGAAAGCTGGTTTTTTGATTGTGATATTTCTCGCCGGCGTGGGCTGAAAAGTATTTCTCATAAAAGGCACGCATCATCTCAAGATTTTGAACCATGAGTCCAATATGTTCAATTTTCATATCTCGTCTTCCTTTTCATTGCTTGTTTCGTTAAGTGTAACGAAATAATTCTCAGCAGTTTCCAGTAATTTTTCAAGCGGACCAAGTTTTAAATCTGAAAATTTCACAAAGGAAAAATTATTCCGTTTACCGACTTTGCATTCGCCGAGCTTCCCTATAAAATCAGCAATGCTAACTGCACTCCAAACGTAGACGCTGATATAGTTTTTCTGGAGGGCAACCGCGATGACGGGCCACTCTACTTTTTTGCCGCTGCTGCTCAAATAGAAGGTCTCGCCGTAGGCTAACAGTTTAACTCGCATTCCGGGCTGTCCTAAGGCTGTTCCTGGATGAAAATAAGCGCTTAATTTGGGGGCAGAAGTTTGGATAAAGGCGTCTAGTTTTTCTAAGTCCGATTTGCGCTCGCCTGCCGCTAAAAGATAGCTTTCCCTTGAGTTGGCGTCAACTTTGAACATTATTTACTCAATTTCGTCTTAATGATATAAGCGGCACCCAACATTCCTGCATCGTTTCCCAGCTTAGCTTTTCGGATTTCGCCCAGCAGTCCGTAAGATTTTAGACGAGACATGGCTTCATGTCTATCTGTGAAAGCATCGAATCGCGCAGTCAACATGTCCATAAAGTACGGATTTTCGGAAATGCCGCCACCGATAAGAATGGCTTCTGGGTCATACACAGCCGTCAAATTCAGCAAATTTTGTGCAAGGTCGCCGATGTATTCGTCAAAGATGTTAAAAGCGGTAGGGTCACCAGCTTCTGCTAGAGCAAGAACAGCGCGGGTGTCAGAAGTTTCCTCCTGATGGAGCGACGTCAGGGCTTCATTGTAGCGGCGCATCAGCCCCAATACTGTGGGTGAGTAGAAGGTTTCAGAGCAGCTTTCCAGGTTTCCTGCCCGATTACGTCCGTGATAAAGCGGCCAGCCAAGTTCCCCTGCAGCCCCGTGTGCTCCACGATAAACTTGACCGTTTTGAACAATGCCTCCGCCAAGTCCAGTCCCCACAACGATAGTAATATAATCCTTCAAATCCTGAGCGCCACCCAGCCAGTGCTCGGCAATGGCAGCCGCATTAGCGTCATTTTCGATGGCAACAGGAAGTCCTGTCAATTCTGTGAGGCGCGCTTGTAAAGGCATGCCGTAAAGTTCTGTCAGCGCACCAAACAGGGTCATCACGCCAGTTTCTGATACCACGCCAGGCGCGGAGATTCCAATACCTTGGATATCATCATAATTTGATTGGTATTTTTTGACAATATCTGTCAATTTGGACAGAAAGTCTACTTCGCTCATCGGAGTGGACAGCTTGTCTTTTTCTAAAATGTCACCAGTGCTGCTGACAACACCATATTTTATCGTTGTTCCGCCAATATCAAATGCAATGTACATCTTTTTTCCTCGTTTTTTCATAAGCCATTCTGACTGATGACATTTTTGTACCAGTTGTAGGAATCTTTCAGAGAACGCTCAAGTGTGCCCTGCCCTTCATTATCCTTGTCTACGTAAATCATACCATAACGTTTTTCCATTTCACCGGATCCAAAGCTGACGAGGTCTATGATGCCCCAAGGCGTATAGCCTATTAGATCGACGCCATCTTCATTGATTGCCTTCTCCATCTGCTCGATATGCGCACTAAGGTATTCAATCCTGTAAGGGTCATGCACGCTGCCGTCTGCTTCTTTTTTGTCATAAGCACCGAAACCGTTTTCTACGATGAACATGGGCTTTTCGTAACGTTGATAAATCGTATTCAGGACATAGCGCAGTCCAACGGGATCAATCTGCCAGCCCCAGTCGCTCGCTCGGATATATGGATTTCTTGCGAGTTTGGCCACAGGAAAGTCTGAAATCGCTTGGCCAGTGGTCTCTGTTAAGGTCGTCACAGCATCTGACATGTAATAGGAAAATCCGATATAGTCGACCGTCCCTGATGCCAGTGCGTCAAGCTCTTCCTTGTTATAATCAATGTGAAGTCCTTGTCGTTTCCAGTAGTTCAAGGTGTACTGCGGGATATGACCTCGGGCATGGATGTCGCTGTAAAAATAGCGCCGCTCCATCACTTTCAAAGCTGCCACTGCATCTGGCGGATAGCAAGAGTAGCCATAAATTGGTACGTAAGCCATCATGCAGCCGATTTGGAATTCTAGATTGATTTCGTGCCCTTGTTTGACGACTTTTGCTGAGGCGATCAGCTCGTTGAGTCCTGCCTGGAATACGACTTCCTCTTTGTTTTCGTCGGGCGCGAGCTTCATGGCGGAATTAGTCCAGACGTGGAGCGGGTTCTGGTCGTCAGCTTGGTTGTTGATTTCGTTGAAGGTCATCCAATATTTGACTTTGTTTTTGTAGCGTTTCATGACAACTTCAGCATATGTGACGAAAAAGTCGATGAGTTTCTTGTTGCGGAAGCCGCCGTATTTTTCATAGAGATGGTAGGGAATTTCGAAGTGCGACAGAGTGATGACAGGCTCTATGCCGTTTTTTAGGAGTTCGTCGAAAAGGTCATCGTAAAACTGCAGGCCTGCTTCGTTCGGATTCTCATCGTCGCCATTCGGGAAGATGCGACTCCATGATATCGAGGTGCGAAAGGCTTTTAAGCCGAGCTGGCGAAAAAGCTGGATGTCGTCCTTGTAGCGGTGGTAAAAATCAATGGCTTCGTGGTTGGGATAGTATTTTCCAGTTTGTATGCCTTCGGTGATTTCGCGCTCAAGGCCGTTTGCGCCAGCGGTCATGACATCAGCGGTTGAGAGGCCGCGGCCGTCTTCGTTGTAAGCGCCTTCGATTTGATGAGCCGCCACTGCACCACCCCAGAGGAAATTCTCGGGAAACTTTTTGTTTGTTTCTTTGTTCAATTTTTTACCTCTACTGTTGCTTGAACTTGTTTTAGATCGTTGATATAGAAGTTGATGCGGCCGTTTTCCAGAACATTCTGGCCTTGATTATTAGTATAAGCGAGGTCTTCAGTTTTTATTTTAAATATGACTTTCACTGTTTCTGATTTTTTGAGGAATATTTTCTGAAAATCAATCATTTCTCTTACAGGCCTGACAAGTCTGGAAATCGGGTCTTCCATGAACAGAATGAGCGTTTCAGTGGAATCAAATTGACTCTTATTCGTCAACTCAAGACTCAGCTCAATTGGCTGATTGTCACTGATGATAGTCGACGTAAGCTGTACTTTGTCAATTTTCATTTCACCGTAACGCAAGCCGTAGCCGAAAGGAAAGAGCGGACCGATTTCTAAGTCCTGATAACGGCTGCTGTAACTGCTGGCATTCGCGGGACGTCCTGAGCGGAGTTCGTTGTAGCGCAGCGGCATTTGGCTGCTGACACGCGGGAAGCTCATAGGAAGACGGCCAGTCGGCGTTTCAAGACCCAGCACAAGCGCTGCAATTGCATTCCCAGCTTCATTGCCTAGATACCAGGTCCAGAGTAAGGCATCTAGGTCATCAAGGACTGATCCTAAGGCCATTGGGCGCCCTGCAAAGGCAAGTGCGATGATTTTCTTGTCCAGGGCTTTCAGATCGAAAATGAGCGATTTCTGCGCGCTGTCAATTTCTAGGTTAACGCTTGAATGGCCTTCGCCTGATTTATCCCAAGCCTCGCCGATGGTCACGATGACGGTATCTGCAGCTTTTAAGATATCTTCAGGTACTTCATCCAAAAACTCATAGGCATGTACGCCTCGAGCCAGATTTTTAAAACCTCGCTCAACTGAGAATGTCTCTTCAACTCGGCCTTTACAGCTCCAATGGCCCAGCAGTTCCTGACTCTTAGCGAAAGGGCCGATAATCAGAATCGGCTGATTTTTAGCCAACGGGAGCAGCTGATGATCGTTCTTGAGCAGTACGCAAGAGGCTTCGGCTATTTTTCGACTAGAAAGAATGTTGCTTTCGCTGCGAATTGTCTGAGTTTCTAGTGTTTCATCGGCATATGGATGCTCAAAAAGTCCCAGTTCATTTTTTAACTGGAGGATTTTCCAGACTGCTTTATCAATTTTCTCCAATAGTTCTACTTCGTTTTCTGAAAATTCAATGCCAGCTTTCAGAAAAGCATTCGAGACCATTTCAATTTCAATTCCTGCTGACATGGCAAGGCGGCCAGCTTCTGCATCTTCTTCAGCAAGCCCGTGATTCTTCAGTTCCGCTACTGCCCCCCAGTCAGAAATCAGCAACTCTATAAATCCGTACTTCCCTCGCAGAATCTCTTCCAGCAGATATTTGCTGGCCGTTGCAGGCTCCCCATTCAGCGAATTGAAAGAAGCCATCACCATTCGGGGCTGTGCTTGCAATGCCAGCTCATAGGGTTTGGCGTAAAAACCGAAAAATTCTTTATTGCTCATATCAACGCTGGCATAGTCGCGTCCTGCATCTGGCGCGCCATAAGCCGCAAAATGTTTGAGACAGGCAGCCACGTGATGCTTCGAAATACTGCCGTCATCTGAACCCTGGTATCCAGAGATCATGGCTTGACCCATTCTTCCTGACAGAATGGAATCTTCTCCGAAACTTTCCATTACCCTGCCCCAACGGGCATCGCGTACGAGGTCGCACATCGGTGAGAAGTCGACTTGTATGCCGGCCGAGCGCATTTCTCGTGCTGTCACATCAGCTGCTTCCTTGACCAGCTCTGGATCAAAGCTACTCGCCATGGCCAGCGGAATCGGAAAGATGGTGCGGTAGCCATGAATCGCGTCGTGCATGAACATTAGCGGAATTTTCAAGCGGCTCTGGGAAAGATATGCCCTCTGAACTGCGTTAATCGCTTTGGCACTGGACACGCCCAACACTGAACCAATCATATGAATTGTCTGAGCATTGAAGCCGAGATTCTCCATCGAGGGTCCTGTGACCACCAGCTCATCAGCAAATGCATCGCCGACGAAGTGTTCACCTGTTGTCTGGGTCATTTGACCAAGTTTTTCTTCCACTGTCATGGATTCAAATAAATGTTGTAAATCTTTTTCTTCCATCTTATTTATAATCCTTCACAAGTGCTTCCGGCAGCGCCTTGCCAGCTTTTAACTCCTCGTAGAGCAGACAGCCGACCTGATGAAAGCTCTGGTCACCCTTAATGCCTGTGGGTTCCAAATCAACCTTGTATGTACGACAAGCCTCATGTACGTATGCACAGCGATCCGCAAAAGGACAACCTTCGCCCAGACTCGCCATGTCCGGCGGCGTCCCAGGAATTCCGCCCAACTCGCGACGCGGACCGTGCAATGGAGGGAAGGAGTTAATGAGCCCGCGTGTGTATGGATGGCGGGAATGCTTGTAGAGGTCCATGGCTGGGCCGTCTTCGATAATCTGCCCGGCGTACATGATTGCGATACGATCGGCAATCTCGATTAGGAGGGACATATCGTGCGTGATAAAAATGACCGCAAAACCGAGCTTTTTCCGAAGCTCTGTAATCTGTTCAACAATCTGCCGCTGCATGACCACATCGAGTGCCGTGGTTGGCTCGTCCATGATCAGAACCTTCGGTTCCAATGCTAGCGCCATCGCAATCATTACACGCTGGCGCATTCCGCCCGAAAGCTGATGCGGGAAGGATTCCAGACGATCGGGCGAAATCCCCACCATGTCCATCAACTCTTCGGCACGTTTCTGCAGCTGTTCTTTGGACCATTCGGGTCTGTGTGCCTGAATACCGTCTTTTATCTGACGGCCGACTTTATAAACTGGATTCAGTGAATTCATGGCGCCTTGAAAGACGACCGCTTCATCCACCCAGCGCTGCTCACGCAGTTCTTTATCGGTAAGCTTGAGCAAATCACGCCGCTCACCAGCGCGTCCTTTAATCCAAACTTCTCCGCCTGCAATCAGTCCAGGGGGAGGTAAAAGCCGTGTGGCACCGTATACAAGAGTTGATTTGCCACAGCCAGACTCGCCTGCCAGCCCCAGTACCTCACCTTCATGCAGCGATAGGCTGACATTTCGCAGTACGTGGGCAGCATCCTCTGTATAGCCATAATCAATGCTCAAATTTTTAATTTCTAGAATGGTTTCTGCATTTGAAAAATCTGTCATGACTTGACCTCCTGACTCTTTATCTGACGGCCATCGCTGTCAACATTGGTTTTGGCAATTGGTGTAAATCCGACACGCGGACGAATGCCGCGTTTTTTCAAAAGGCTGGCATTCATGCCGGTATTGCGCAAACGCGGGTTAACAAATTCATCAATGCCAAAGTTAATCAGTGCCAGACTCATGCCCAGGAAGGCCACACATAGGCCTGCGGGCGCATACCACCACCATTGACCCGATGTAAAAGCACCATTATTTTGTGCATAATAAAGCACTGTGCCCCATGACCAGTTCGACGGCGGGATAATGCCGATGTAGGACAAGGTTACCAAAGACATGATGGCTGCAGTGACAGTACCGATAAAGGTTGAGGCCAGAATGGCCGTCAGATTCGGCAGAATCTCAAATATGATAATGCGCCATCTGGATTCGCCGCTGGCACGCGCCGCTTCCACGAAATCTCGCGTACGCAGCGACATGGTTTGCGAACGCAGCACACGCGCTCCCCAAGCCCATCCAGTCAGTGAAAGCACCAGAACAATTGCACCAAGTCCAGCATTCTGCATGGTTCCCATGATAATGATAATCAGCGGCAAACCTGGAATGACCAGAAAAATGTTAGTAATCATTGAGATGACTTCATCGCCCAAGCCTGAAAGGAAACCAGCTGTCACACCGATTATCGCTGCCAGAGAGGTCGCAATCACGCCTGCGGATAAACTTACCAGCATGACGCCGCGGGTTCCTACCAGCAGCTGTGAAAAGATATCCTGACCGACATTGGTTGTTCCCAGCCAGTGTGCTGCGGATGGTGCCGCATTCGCCAGAGTCGAGGTTTCATCTGGATCGAAAGGCGCAAAAATCGGTCCGAAAATCGCCACCAGCACAAAGAAAGCAAAGAGACTCATGCCTATCATAGATTTGGTGTTGCGCAAAAAGACCATGTGCTGTTTCTTCTCAATTTTGATCGTTTCACCTTCAGGCACAGCTTCAGTCACAACATTGTCCAAGCCTTCATTTTCTGCCTTTATTTGTTCTTTTTCTTCAGCCATTTTATCCCTCCTTTCGCGTCCGCGGATCAAGCACAGCATAGACCACATCCGCCACAATATTAGCCAGCAAAACCGACAAGGTAATGACCAGGAAAATGCCCTGCATCAGCGGATAATCATGATTATTCGTAGCTTGCAGCAAACGGTAGCCGATGCCTTGATAGTTGAAAACTTGCTCCATAACCAGCGTGCCTGAAACCACAAAGCCAAGCGACAGGGCGAAGCCGGAAATCTGAGGCAAAATTGCATTGCGTGACGCATAGCGAAACATAACCATTGATTCGCGCAGCCCCTTTGCATGTGCGACAGTTACGTAATCCTCTGAGGAAACTGTTACCATCATATTGCGCATTCCCAAAATCCAGCCAGCCATTGAGCTCAGCACAATTGTCAAAGCCGGCAGAAATCCGTAATATGCCACCGAGGAAATGAAAGGCCAGTTGAAGCCAGGCATCGCATCAATTGAATAAGAACCGCCCTGCGGAAACCAGCCCAAGCCTGTCGCAAAAAGCCCGATCGCAATCAGTCCAATCCAGAAATAAGGCACCGACGAGAAAAATGTCGTAATCGGAATCAGCGCATCCCAGCGTGTTCCGCGGCGCCAGCCTAAAATAATACCAATGGTAGTCCCCACCACAAAGGCAATAATTGTAGCAAAGCCGACCAGACCAATTGTCCAAGGGAGCGACTCTTTGATAATCGTAGAAACCGGCGTTGGGAATGCTTCCAGCGAGATACCCAAATCACCTCGGAAAAGTTTTCCCCAATAATTGATGTACTGCTGCCAGAGCGGCACATTCTCTTCAAGACCAAACAGGGCACGCAGAGAGGCCACCGCATTGACCGAAATTTGCCCCTGATAGCGCGCAATAAGCGCCTGAACAGGATCACCAGGCATCATCCGCGGAATGAAGAAATTCAGCGTTACCGCAGCCCAAGCGGTCACAAGATAAAACACAGCTCTTCTTAATAAAAATTTCATCTGAGTGCCTCCTTATTGTGTTCAATCTTCGCCAGTACTTCATCGGACAAGTCCATATCGTGTATCGTGGCTAATTCACCCTCTCTGCCGATGTTTACCATGGCGCCAGGATTGTCTGTGTAAAGCCAGCAAGCCACTTCTTGACCTGTAGCAGCCTGAACCGTCGGCGGTACTTTTTGGGCGCAGAGTTCTGTTGCAAAAGGACAACGCGTCCGAAAACGACAACCCGATGGCGGATCAATCAGACTTGGCGCCTCACCATGCGCCTCACCGCGCAGGGCATTGAAATGATCCGGGTCAGGTGCCGAATTGACCAGCAAGTCTGTATAAGGATGCGCTGGATGCTGCGTGACCATCTCTGACTGACCGCGCTCAATTACGCGCCCCGCATACATTACCAGCGTTTGATCTGCAAAATAGCGAGCCGATGCCACATCATGCGTGATGTATAAAATCGCAATTCCATAATTATCGCGCAGATCTTTCAATAAATTTAAAATACCAAGACGAATTGAAACATCCAGCATTGAAATCGGTTCATCTGCCAGCAGTACCTTGGGATTCGCGGCCAAAGCACGCGCAATGGAAATACGCTGCCGCTGTCCGCCGGACAATTCGTGCGGGAACTTGTCAATGTAGCGCTCTGCTGGGGTAAGCTTGACACGCTGCAGCAATTCTATCACTGCTTCTTCAAGCTTTTCGCCGTGCAGCCCTTTTTTATGAATCTGAAGGGCACGCCCTAAAATGTAGCGTACTGTATGAATGGCATTCAAAGATCCGAAAGGATCTTGAAAAATCATCTGAACTTCATCAGTAAACTCTCGAAATGCCCGCCTTGAGCGCGTGTTGACCTCTTTTCCGTTGAGCTCGATCGTGCCCGAAGTAATGGGAACCAACTGACTCAAAAGCTTGGCAATCGTTGACTTTCCTGAGCCCGACTCACCCACCAGTGCAATGACGTGACCAGCATACAAATCCAGACTGACGTCGTCTGTGGCGTGCACGACCTTGTCACGTTTGAAACTGCCGACCGGAAAATGCTTTACGATGTGCTTTGCGCTCAATACAGGAATGTCTGACACTGTATTTTCTTTAGACAATTTCTACCTCTTTTCTAAAATATTTGTCCATTTTACAAGCAAACCTTGTAAAGAAAGGGCTTTAATATCGCCCTCTCTTTACAAGTTTGTTCACTCATATTTTGTTATTAACTTTGTTCGGGGCGCCTGAAGCTAGGGAAATAGACGATTCTAGAACCTGCCTTACGGCAGAACCTAAAATCTCTAATTTCCTACGCTTCAAAACGGGCGCGCCTCACATCTTATTTCCAACTGAGTTCAGTGCGCCAGGGGCTAGGAAATTAGACAAATCCTAGAACCTGTGCTGCACACAGAACCTATGATTTCCTTAATTTCTACGCCCCTTAACGGGCGCCCCTCACATCTTGTTTCCAACTGAGTTCGGGGCGCCTGGGGCTAGGAAATTAGATAAATCCTAGAACCTGTGCTGCGCACAGAACCTATGATTTCCTTAATTTCTACGCCCCTTAACGGGCGCGCCTCACATCTTGTTATTTAACTGCTTTCAGTTTTGTCAGAACTAGAGTTTCTGCCGGCGTTGTCATATTGATACTGGTATATGGATCTTCCTTAGTCGGCCAGCCAGTGTAGTAACGCTCAGTGTAGTTGCCCCAGACTGGAACTTCAAGCACAGGAATTACTGGAACTTGCTCGACATAAACCTTCTCGATGGTTGCGAGTGCTTTCGTACGCTGTTCATCTGTGGTTGCATTTTCATAATCTTTGATTGCGGCACTTGCCTCATCATTCTTGAATCGACCGAAGTTGTAGGTTGCAGACTCGCCAATAGGTTTATAGAAGGACGCATCCATTGAATCCAGGTAAATGTTGTAAGGCGTGAATCCAGAATCCGTCCAGTGCAAAGCTGCATCAAAGTTGCCCTTGGCAATCTGGTCATTCCAAGTGTCATAGGTCGGGTTCTGCACCTCAACTTTGGCACCCAAACTCTGAATTTCAGAGCCAATCAGCTGCAGCTCAGCATCATAGTCAGACCAGCCTGCAGGATCTGTCAGCATCACTGAAACAGCTGCGCCGCTCGGATCTTTCAGTCCGTCTTTTGTGCCGACACCAGTGTAGCCTGCATCCGTCAAAATCTTCTTGGCATCGTCAAGGCTTGTCTTGAACTCCTTGCCCTCATATTCTGCAGAAATAAAGGCTTTACCAGATTCTGGAAGTCCAGTCACACTCTTGATTGGTGTGGAAGCACCCGTTGTACCTTGTTCTGCCAGCTGCTGACGATCAATCACTGTCGAAACCGCTTTACGGAAGTTCACATCCTTGAAAGCACCTTTTTCATTATTGACGAATAGAGTCGTATTACCCAAAGTGGACGGATACCATGCCTTATTGGCCTCATTCTTATCCAGCCAAGCCGTCTTATAGTTGGCAATGTAAACAAAACCATGGTCAACCTTTCCAGAAGTCATGGCGCTCAAGAGCGACGTATTGTCGTTGTACTCGATATAACGAATCTTCTTGACGCTGACTTCTCCTCCCCAATAGTCAGGGTTAGATTCAAGCGTCACACCTTGAGTTGACCAAGTCGTTAATGTATAAGGCCCTGAACCGACTGGCTTTTGGTTGGTCCATTTCTCCGCATTCTGATCTTTCCAAATATGTTCAGGCACGACAATGGTGCCGTAAACAGCAGATTGGTGCACATACTGGTTAGAATCGAAATTAACGGTTACCTTATTTCCCGAAACCGTGATATCCCCAAAAGGCAGTGACTGTGTATTCAGCGAAGCGGTTTTCTTAATCAGGTTGAATGAATAGGCCACATCTTTTGCCGTCAAATCCTTACCGTCTGACCATTTGACACCATCACGAATGGTGAAGACAACTTGTGTATAATTTTCGTTCCATTTCCAGTCTGTAGCCAACCAGCCTTGAGGTTTCTGCGTTGGGTCCACATCACTGTATTGAACAAGTGTCTCATAAATCGCATATTTGTAGCCTTGGACAGAGGCTGCTGAAGTGCCCAAAAATGGATTTGAGTTATTGGTCTGAGGACCGTCTGGTTTTCCGAAAGTTAGGACATGGCCGCCGTCAGAAGATTTTCCGCCACCTGTAGAGCTACAAGCAACAAGTGAAGCTGCAGCTAGAACTGTCATGCTGCCGAGCGCGATTTTACTCCAAAGTTTCATAATTTTCCTCCTAAATGAAACATTCTTATAGTTTTATTGTATACGCTTACATTATATTTTCAAAAACATTAAATGTCAATAGTTTTTATACATAGTGGCACAAAAAACAAAAAAATGGCAACAGCGAACCTGCTGAAAAAGTCACTATCTGAGTAAAATAGATAGTGATTTTTTAGTATAATAGAGTTATCAAGCCACAGGCGGTTCATATGATAAAAACAGGACAAACCACACTCAGCT
>JAITVN010000016.1 GCA_031285775.1 Streptococcaceae bacterium
CAAGCGCTACGCTAAAGGTTGGTGTACAACATCTAATTCTTAATGAAAAAGTCTCTATCCCTTTGTAATACAAGAGGATAGAGACTTTTGATTTTCTGAAACTGATAAACTCGGGATTATAACAAAATATTTTTATGATGTCTTTCTAGTAAAAAACTGGTGTAGAGCGTTGAAATCAGTTTTATACATTCAAGACTAATCAATTTAAAGTCTAATTTATAATACTTATATTTAACTGGAATTAGTAAGGAGTAAAGCTTGGCAACAAAAGAAGAATGGATGAATTATTTCGAATCACTCGAAGGCCGCAAGCCGACACTTGCGGAGTTTGAGGCTGCTAAGAAATCTGGAGAGATAGACGGCGTTTCTGAAGTTGAGAAGCTGAAGCAGCAACAGAAAGCAGAGTCAGCGTCAGTATCAGAGATCCGAAAAATTCCGGTGAAAAAGACGCACGAAAATCAGAAAGTGTCCAGAAAGGGTAAAATCACGATAATTGTTGCTATTGTTGCTGTTCTTTCTTTCGTGGCGGGTTGGTTCGGCTATCAAAGTTTTTTCAATTCACCCACAAAAGCACTTAAGGATTCAGTATTTGTTTACAATGGAAAACTGGTGAATGCCTCGAATATCCATGGAATCAAGTCAGACTTTTCAAGCGTGGATAATCAGTACGCTATTGACGATAAACTTTATTTTATAAATGGGAAGCCAAACGGAAGCGAAGCCACGATTGGCGCCTTAATTGATAACAACGGGAAAACAATTGATAAAAGCCTCACGCAGTACAATGCCTCAGTTGCAGATAATCAACTCAGAAATGCAGCTGATGCAAAAGACGGCGACGGGATTTCCTCTGTTCAGTCAATTTTCTACAGTAAGCTCAAAAGTGCTTATTTTGCTAGTAAAACTGACTTCAATCAGGGTGTCATTCAAGTCTCGAAGTCAGAGATTGACAATATTGTGAAGCGACGTGCATCAGGTTCATTCATTATTCTAAACGATAAATATTACATGGACGAAGAAGACGCTGTGATTAGTTTCCGCGAAATCAAGTCAGGAAAAGCAGTTTATAATTCAAAAGACAATCCCGAACTTTTTGCGCCGAATTCTTATGTTGTCTCAAATCGTTACATGATTTCCAGCCCGAAAAAGTCTGGTAAGAGTTATGAATACAAGATTTATGACGGCCAGGATCTGAAGAAGAAACTCTTCACGCTGAAACTGCCGGTTGTGGCAGATGCTGGTCAGCTGCAGGGCGAATGGACGACAGACGGCTACACTTTTATCACAGGAAAGAAAAACAGCAACGGTAAGTACAGCACAGTGATTGTTGTTAATCTGAAAACACGAAAAGTTCAGCAACTCAAGATTAATCAGGGTGATGATGTCCAGATCATGGGAAATTATGTCGTGACAATTTCACCAGATGAAAGTTTGAAAATCTTTGATGACCATGCAAAAGAGATTAAAACCCAGACGATTAATCAGGCGAAGCTTGTCAATGTCGCTGGAATTGGTACCGCTAAAGAGGAAGAAAGGCTGAATGCAGCCTATGCAGCGGTGGAGGCGGCGGAGGAGGTAAAAGCTGATGCTGAGACAGAGGCAACAGTTTCATCCACTGACCAGGCAAAAATTGACAAATCTCTAAAGAAAGCCATTGATATACTGAGAAGTGTAAACCTAGCATGGGCAAAAGCAGAAATTGAGAAATTATATATCAGGCTTTATAATGTTGGAGATGTTTCGAGCATTTTAGTTCAGGAAAAAGATTTCACAAATATTGCAGGAACCTACGTGACTGATGATAAAAGCTCAAGTATTGAGGTTTCAAAGTCAGGGCTTGTCACTCAAGATGAGACAAAAGCATCATGGACAGAAACAAACCAGTACGGATTTACTTTGAAATATGTTCCTAAATGGGTCAGCTATTCAAGTACTGATATAAGTAAAGACAGAATAATTTCTACAGGTAATATAGAGAAAATTTACTATAAATACGATGATACCAAAGCCAAAGCGGCAATTAAAAAAGTAGAATCTGAGTTTAAGAAAGGTGACTTTTCTAGCCTTAATGGGTCATTTACAATTTCCAATCTACATGCTGACGGAAAAGATACAAATGGTTTTTCATTTAATGGCACCATGATTATTACGATGAAGGATGGAATATTAAGCTGGGAGATTTTGAATTATTCTCAAAAGTATAATAGTTTTGTTGGTGAGAAGTTAAATGGACAAGATCCGTCAAGTAGCAATCTGGGAACTTTAGGGCAAGTTACTACAGCAAAAGCAGTGTATTCGGGAGAGACATTTGGAATACCAACTTTGACAATGACTGTACAAGGCGGTGCTCGAGCGAGTCAGGACTGGAATACTTTTAAACTTTATGTGATTCCTAAAAATGTTGAAATACCTCGTATATACAGTACATATGACTCAAATACAAAAACAATGAACAATACTGTTGATGGATTCAACGATACTGATACTACACAATTAAGAATTGTGACACAATGGACGTTTTATGGCCAATTCGGCGGAACTGGACCAATAGAACATATGGCTACATGGTTTGGTGAAAGCCCGATTGTGCCACCAGCCTTGTATTATAAAGATGGAGCGAAATCAAGTTCTGATAAAGTGATTGATTCAACTTCTCAACAATCAACAGGAATGGACATTGCTAAGATAGAAAAAGGAGATTTCTCCAGTATTATTGGAACTTGGAATTCATCAACAGGTACCACCGTAAGCATCACAAAGGACAAAATTACTTTTACCGAAAAAAATGAAGATACGACGCATGTCATTGATGCGGGACTAAATTACTCAAATCAAAAAAATGAATCTGGACCATTGACAGTTAAGTATCAAGATGGTCAGCTAGTATTCCATTTTGATGCAGGTCCAGATTTTCAGTCATTTGATCCTTTGACTTTTGTTCCCAAAGGCGTGACGACAAAGTTTGACGGAAATGTTGAGGCAGACAGAATATTTGCGACAACTGGTACTGGATTTATGAAAGGCACAGATTACTATGCTTATAAACAAACTGATTAGTTGGCAGGCAAAAAGAAACTATCACCGCTTGAACTTTTTAATACTTTAAAGTATAATAATCTAAAGTATTAAAACAAAGGAGAATAATTATGTTTCTAGGTAGAGAAAAAGAACTTCAAGCGCTGGAGAAGATGTATTCCAAAAAAGGCTTTCAGATGGCGGTGGTATATGGACGAAGACGAATTGGGAAGACTTCAATTCTGAATGAATTTATAAAAGATAAAAACTCTATTTATCTTCCAGCTGAAGAAATTAATGATGCTTTAAATCTTGAAAAGTTTTCCAAATTACTGGGAGAGAAGTTGGGAATACAAAAATTTCCGAAAGTAGAAAATTGGAATGATTTCTTTTCTATAATTGAGCAGAAATTTTCCCAAGATCATCTGGTACTAGTCATTGATGAATATCCTTACGCTGCGACAGCGAATAAGTCCTTGAACTCAATCCTGCAGCACGTGATCGACTATCAGTTTAAAGAAACAAACATATTCCTGATACTTTGCGGCTCTTCCATGAGTTTCATGGAAAATCAAGTATTGGGAGAAAAAAGTCCTTTATTTGGGCGCCGAACAGGTCAATTAAAAATTTCACCTTTGGATTATTATGATGCCGCACGATTTTATCCTGATGTAAGCTCAGAAGATAAGATTAAGTATTATGCAGCAGTCGGCGGAACGCCATACTATCTTTCACTTATAAATACTGAACTTTCATTTGAGGAAAACATTCAAGAACTCTATTTCGAGATAACTGGTTATTTATTCAATGAAGGAACGCTTCTGATGAAGCAGGAGTTTCGCGAAGCTGCCAATTATAATGCAGTTCTTCAGGCGATTGCGAGCGGAGCGGTTACATTTAACGAGATTATCCAATTTACGCGACTTGAGGCAAATATCGTCTCAAAGTATCTCGTCACCTTGCAGGAAATGGATTATATTGAACGAATCATTCCTTTTGGCGCTAATCCTTTAAAAGGAAAGAAAAGTCAATATCGGATTAATGAAAATTTCCTCGCATTTTGGTATCGCTATGTTTTCTCGGCGCAATCGGAAATCGAGCGCGGCAATGGCGAAATATTTTTGAGCATTGCACTTGAAAATTTAAATGAATTTATAGGACCGATTTTTGAAGAAGTGACTAGACAATACTTACGGCGAAAAAACATTCAAAAAGCTCTTCCGTTTACCGCAAAATCCTTTGGACGTTGGTGGGGAAAAGATAAACAAGGAAACATCCAAGAGATTGACATAATTGCTGAATCTATAGATAACAAAAGCTTGATTATTGGGGAGTGCAAATGGAGAAATGCTCTAAATGTAAAGCAAGCGTGCAAGAAGCTTCAGGAAAGAGCTGCTATTTTTGATAAATTCAATACAGAGCTTTATCTGTTTACAAAGAAAAAACAGAGTCAACTAGAAGATGACAGAATAAATCAGATATCTATTGAACAATTCTTTTAACAAATCATCAGTCAGTTTAAGAGTTGAGTAATTTGATAATTTAGGAGAACCATGGCAACAAAAGAAGAATGGATGAATTATTTCGAGTCACTCGAAGGCCGCAAGCCGACACTTGCGGAGTTTGAGGCTGCTAAGAAATCTGGAGAGATAGACGGCGTTTCTGAAGTTGAGAAGCTGAAGCAGCAACAGAAGGCAGAGACTGCAACTGAGATCCGAAAAATTCCGATGAAAAAGACGCACACAAATCGAAAAGTGTCCAGAAAAGGAAAAATCACGATCATTGTTGCTATTGTTGCTGTTCTTTCTTTCGTGGCGGGTTGGTTCGGCTATCAAGCCTACCAGAACTCTCAGACTGCGAAAGTGTTGAAGGACACAGTTTTTGTCTATAAAGGCAAGCTTGTCAAGCCCAATAGCTTCAAAGAAGTAAAGTCGGATTTCGCCAAGGTCGAGTATCAGTACAGTATTTCCGACAAACTCTTCTTTATCCAAGGGCAAAACAAAAATGCCACCGGTACTGCGGTTGCACTCATGGATAATCAAGGGAAAACGGTTGATAATCAAATGACTGCTTATAACGCTTCAGTAAAGGACGGAAAGCTCAGAAGTCCAGATGAAGCACAGGCGGGCGACGGAATTTCTTCCGTTCAATCGCTTTATTTCTCAAAAAAAGAAAATGCTTATTACAGTAGTAAAACCGATTTCAATCAAGGTGTTATCAAGCTCAGCGTTGATTCCGTGAACAAAATCATTGCACGCAGAGCCAGCGGCTCATTCATCGTTTTGAACAGCAAATACTACATGGATGAAACCGATGGTACTCTGAGTTTCCGCGAAATTACCAGCGGAGACGCGATTTATAACTCCAAAGATAACCCAGAAATGTTCACAGCTGGCGCTTATATTTTCAGCAATCATTACATGATTTCCGAGCCGAAAAAGTCAGGTAAATACTACGAATATCAAGTTTACAATGGACAAAACTTGTCCAAGTATTTGTTCACCTTGAAGCTGCCAAGCAGTGCAAATAGCGGACAACTCAGCGGCGATTGGACAAGTGACGGCGATACGTTTGTAACAGGCAAAAAAGATGCAAATGGAAACTACAAACTTGCCATCATTGTCAACATGAAGACGCACAAAGTCTATCAGCTCAAGCTCGCCAAGGGCGACATTGTTCAACCGATGGGCAACCTCATCGCTCAAGTCTCGTCAAATAAATCAGTTGTGATTTACGACAATGCGGCTAAAAAAGTCAAAACACAGAAAGTGAACGAAAAAGTTGTGAATGTCGGCAGTTTTAATCAGGAACAGAAGTTGGAGAATGAAGCAGAAGCTGCTGTGGTGAAGGCGGAGAAGCTGAAAAAAGCTGGAGATGCGCATGCTACCATCAACGGCGTTACCAATGGTGTCACGAAAATTAACGACGAATTGGCTGATTGGTTTGCCTCCAGTAGTTATGGGAAAGGAAATATTGTTGGAAAAGGATTCGGTGCCGTTACTTACTACAGTGGAGCAGGAGTGGCAACTATTTCTGATATTGATACCGTAGACGGGAAGTTATTTCAAGGTATTTTCTGGGCTGGTGACAAAACGTTGGCAGAAGAAATTGATATTTTGACAAAAGACCCAAGTCAGCTTCATGGAAAATCTCTTTCCGACTTCGAAAATATTACCAACAATTACAAGATTGCTCTTTTGGGCCTGAGTTTAGACAAGAATAATTCCGGAAAATGTTATTCAGAAGCAGGCTTTAGTATTACTCGTCTTACGAATGGAAAGACAGGTGTCATTGACTTAATGGATTATGCAATGGCAATAGGAAAAGAAGAAGAAATAAAAGATGGAAAATCCGTAGGCACTTATACATCAGGTGCAAGTGGTTGGGGCTTACCAATCTTATACAGACGGTATTCCGATGATAGTGTAGAAGGGATTGGTGTTTATCCAGCAACAAACGGAGTTGTCTATTTTAAAAAAGGAACAGATGAAAATGCGCAGCTTGTGAGAGCTCCAAAGGATGTCCAAGAGGAATATCGAAAACTCATAGAAGAATATTCACCAGAAAGTTTTGTTTTCAAGAAATCCGATCAAACAAATATTGATAAATCAGTTAAATCAGCTTTATCTTTAATCAAGAAAATAGCAAATGCTGACATTCAATCCGAACTGCTTAAACGACTACAATTAATTGATCCGACTGTGGAACTTTCAACAGCGAAAGAAAAATTTATAGCTCCTAAGCAAATAACGAATGAGCAAATCGGACAAATATCAGAAGAATTTGCAGAATACCTGAACAATAACGTTGCGACTGACGGTCAAACAGTGAGTACACCAATTCCATTTTCACATTATCAGTTTTACATCAATCTCTATGTTGAGACAAATGAAGGAGTAAAAATTCAGGCGGATATGAACAATGATGATAAGCTCAGAGAACTTTATCAAGTTCACTCCTTAAAGAGCCTAAGGAAAGGGAGTAATTATCTGACCAGTAATGGTGAAGATTTGCATAAATTTACAGGAGAATTTCTCGTTTACACTGACAAACGCGGGAAAATGAGCTTAGGTGCTGGACCAAATGATGGAATGGAAACAATGGTAGATTGGGCGAGAAACTGCGAAATGGATTTACCGACTTCATATTATTTTCTGGCAGATGACGGATATGTCTATAACGTGACAAGCAAGGCAGGTTTTCCACAGGCTTACGGAAACTTCTTACCTTCTGCAGAACAAGCATCATCACTTGGCGGACTTGGCGCCGACTATGACAGATATGCAAAAGCAACCTATAGCAGCGACTTTGATGCAAAAGACAAAGTTTCGAAAGCTAATGCAGATGTTCAGGCAGAATACCAGCGACTGTTAAAGAAATACACTACAGTGACGGAGCCGGTGGTTGAAACGACAAGTATGAATCTCAATCAAATAGCAAGAGGGGATTTCTCTAGCATTGCTGGAACGTGGCAGAATCAACTAGGCAACACAGCCGTCATTGGTGCTGACGGATCATTTCTAAACTATGATGGAACTAAGTGGAAATTGGATTTAGGGGAATCTAACGCTAACTTGGATATTTTCAGCTCTGATCAGACTTTGTTTTCTCTTCTTCCGAATCCTGGATATGATGGGCCGGGTGCTGAAGCTGGTGGGCACGGTATTGTGTTTACCTTAAAGGGAAAACAAGATAAAAGCAAAGCCACAAATTCAGATGTTGATAGGTTTGTAGGATATTCATTTGGTGTGGGCGGTATGAGAACCGCTGAATTAAACACTCCAGTTGAAGAGCATACTTATTACAAAGTGAAATAAAAAAACCTGAACTTAATCAAGCCAAAAATCCTCAGGATTCCGATAAGTATTAAAAACAGAAAGCACAACAACATGCTTCAACGAAAAATCAAATCGATAATAAATCACATAAGGCTGACCCGTCATCACATATCGATAAATCCCTCTCTCAGCATCAAGAATCGGCCAAGAGTCTGGAAATACAGTGATATTGTGCAGTGCCAGTTCAAAATCAAGGTAAAATCGATTGGCGACTGATTCGCTGTATTGTGAATAATATGAAAGTGCTTGAAGATACTCAGTTTTAGCTCGCTCAGAAAAGTCACTCGGAAATGCCATTACTTAAATTTCTCCTCAATCATCTTTCTCGCCTCAGCAAGCACATTGTCAGAGGACACAAGCTTAGAATCGTCGAAAGAGTCTTCGTAGCGCTTCTGGAGATAAGCTTTAAACTCTGGCGTCTGCTCAAAGCTGAGGTCAACAGGATGACTGACCTGATAAGCTACAGCCTCCTCTTGAACCATATGTTCTGTGGAAGTTACCAGCTCAAAAGGAATCTTCTGCTGTTTGACTACCTGCTTGAGAAAAACAGTAACTGCTGCAGACATGGTAAGTCCCAAACTATCCAAAACTTTTTCTGCCTGCGCCTTCAAATTTTCATCAATTCTCGCGTTAATTGTTATCATAATTGCCTACTTTGTCTTTATATTTAAATACATTGTACTAAAATATTAACATTTTATCAATAAAGGAGTGAATCATTGAAAAAACTAAAATCAATCTGGCTTTGGCCGATTGGCTCATTACTCGCGGTCATTCTGACCTTAGTCATCGCGGTGAATCTCAGTTCGCACAGCTACCGTAAGGCTAAAGCAGAGACCACACTCAGCTCGAACAGCACAGCAAAAACGACCAGCTCATCGAGCGAAAAAGTCAGCGAAAGCTCATCCGCTTCATCGCCCACATCATCCAGCTCAACTTCATCATCTTCCTCGCCAGCAAGCTCATCTTCCGCGTCAGAATCTTCATCCGCAAGCGTAATGGACGGCGACTATTACTACGCTGGAATTTCCTCAACAGACTACCACCCTTCGCTGTCATTTTCAATTTCTGGAAACCAGCTCACCTTTGACGGCGCTAGCGAGTCTATTACACTGAACACGTCCAGTCAGACCTTCTCTGACGGCGACAGCGAATATCACTATTACTTTGATAACGGATTCTTCAGCTTCATGGAAGACGGCAGCGGCGGTTTCGGTTTCGGGATTAACTCCAAGACTTTCCCGACGACCGCGCAGTCAGTCAAACCTGCTGATGGAAATTATTACTACGGTGTGACCCAGCCTGACGGCAGCGGCGGCTCACTGACGCTTATCGTTTCAGGCAATACTGTGACAATGAGCGACGGCGACTACACCATCAACGCTTCCAACCACACTTTTTCCAATGGCAGCAGCACCTACAATTATTATTATGCCAATGGTTTTATGTCCTATTCGGACGGGGACAGCGGTTTTGGATTCGGGATTAATGATGAGATGTTTAATGTGAATTAGGAGATTTTATGTCAGGAAATGATAACTGGATTGATCCTTTTGAGACAGAAGAGGAACGTCTATCTGATAAAGAAGACGCTGGAAAAGAATCTGAATCACAGAAATGGCTGATAATTCTCTTGTCTACAACTGCGGTTCTGATTGTTGCTGCGATAGGCACATTCTCGGTGCTGATGATGAATAGGCCCGAAGGGCAGAAAGAAGTTGCTGCGAAGTCTTCCCAGCAGTTCAGCTCATCTTCTGAAGTCTCTGTAAATCAACAATCCAGCAGTTCATCAGAGTTTTCAGCGGCCACAAGTCAGTCGGAAGCATCATCTTCTGTGAGTCTTCAGACGTCACGTCTTACCGATTTCCAAAGAGGAGACTACAGCTCGCTTGCGGGCAGATGGCGAAATCAGGCAGGTGAACGTCTAGTGATTTCTGCAAATGGCAACTTTGTGAATCGTGATGGTAGTGCTTGGCAGCTTAGCAATCCCAGAGCTAATGGCAGCCAGATTATTCTCGATCTCAGTCCGAATCCGGGTTATGGCGGGAATACGGATACGAGTTTTGGTGTCATGTTTATGCTGGGCGGTGTGCCGGATGATTTGGGCGACAAGGATCAGTCGCGGGATCGGATGATCGGATTTTCCCAGACGGCTGATCGTGTGGATTTGCGTGAGCCGATTGATGAGAATACTTATTATTTGGAATGAAAAAAGCCCGAATTAATCGAGCTTTCCAGAGTTTAACAACTCGTGGTTGTAGATTCCACGCAGTTTAATCAGGTTCTTCTTTGTCACTTCGGCATAGATTACCAGCACATCATCAAGCGCATGGAACTCAAGGTAGCCTTTCCACGGCGCATCTTCGAGATTATGAAGCTGATAACCGAGTTCTTCTGGTAAAGTTCCATGCCCTTCAAGAATTTCAATGGCAGAAATGATTTCTTCAACAGCTATTTTTGCCTCCTCTTGTGTTATTCTAAGCCGTTCAGGCAGAATTTTGAGATGTCTTTTGAATCGTGGTGTTTGCCTCACTGTTGTCATTTATAGAAACTTCTCCATTCTTCAAAATCTTTCTCGCTTATCTCTGTAGAATCGTCTTCAATTAAGCCCATTTCAATCGCTTTATCCTCAATCCACATTTTTTGCAATATTGGATTAAGCTCATCAAAACGTTTAGGTCTGTTTGAAACTTTTACCTCAAAAGGAATGCCGTGTTCGTCAACTGCTCGCTTGATAAAAAGATTGAGCAGCGCAGAAGTTGTAATTCCCAGATCCCTAGCCAATTGGTTAAATTCCAGCTTAAGCTGGGAATCAATTTTAAAATTAAGAGTTTGTGTAGTCATCTTATACACCTCCTGTATGATTTGACTTTATTATAACATAAAAAATGAAAAATGCGCAGATTAGGCGCACGAGAAAAAGTTTCTTATGTCAATAAAGGCAACAAGAGTAGAATGGCTGGTGTATTTTGAAGCGGTCAATGGGCAAAAGCCCACTTTCAAAACTATTGAAAAAGACTCAAATAATCAGTCTCTGTCGGAAGCAAATGCGTAATATAAATCGTTCTGCCGTCAATAAAGAAAAAAACAAGATACTTACCGCCCGCAATGAGTGTGAATATAGTTTCAAATTTTTTAGAAATTTGAATTCCGATTTTCTGGTCCACACTTGGATAGGATTCCGGCATGGGTTTAATTTTTGCAACATCATCAAAAATAGAAGCGACTCTTTTCTTTGCAGCGCTTGGGGCTAGTAAGACTTTCTCGATGTAATTACGGATATCTTCAATTTTTTCAATGACGGCTGGATCGTATTTAATCTGGTATTCAAACTCCAAAACGTTTTCTTGCCTCCTCTTCTGAAAGGCCTAATCCCATTTCATAGTTTTTGACGCTTTTGTTGATGTCCCTTTGCAGATTCTTAATGAGTTTTTCTCGTTTGATTTCGTCTTCTGTTTTGTAGGGAAGCTTGCCCTTAGCCACAACATTTTGCAGAAAAAAGTTAATCGCTGCCGTCAAGTCAAGATTATTTTCAGAAAAAATTTCCTTAGCAGCGCTGAGAAGTTCATTATTGGTTTTGAAATTTACTTGCGTATTTTTTTTCAAACTATCATTTGGTAGTAACATTTTACACCTCGCTTTTTAAACTATATTTAACTATATAAGACTATAATACATAATAAGAACTAATATGTCAAGACCTACGTGAATACAAACGTCGGTCTAGACAGAAAGGACAATATGACAACAAAAGAAGAATGGCTCGTCGCGTTCGAGGCGCGTGAAGGCAGAAAACCTACAATGGAAGAATTTGCTGCGGCGAAAGCTGCAGGATTCGAGCTGAAAAATGAACAGGCAGACCTAAGGGAAAGCGAAACGAAAACTGCGATCAGTCAAAAAGACATCTGGCTGACAGATTTCGAGGACCGATTCGGCCGCAAGCCCACGATGGATGAGTTCTCGGCAGCACGCACGCGAGATTATACTCTGGAAGCATTTGCGCAAGTGCCAGAGAAAAATCTGGTGTCTGAGCCAGTCCAAGAAGAAATTTCACAGAAAGAGCTCTGGCTGGCAGATTTTGAAAAACAAACCGGCCGCAAGCCGTCAATGTCAGAGTTTCAAGAAGCCGCGCTGAGGAGTTTTGAGATTCTGCAGCTGAAAATTAACCCTGAATCTCAAAAGGAAGGAACTGATGAAGCATCTGTCAAGCTCACTAGAACAGTAAAATCCAGCCCAGCTCCCAAAGCTAAGAATAAAATCAAACACAAGGGAATCATCTTCGGCTCAGTCGGAACGGCGCTGGTTCTAATGATCGAAATCGTTATTATCTCCTTTATCTATTCCAAAGACGCTCAGCTCGGTCGATTGTCAGAAGCCTTGAACAGCAAAGACGCCGCCGAAATCGTGAAAGTCCTCAAAGTTGAGGACAAAGATTTTAATTTGTCGGAAAAGTCTCTCAAACCTTATGTGGACTATCTTAAGGCAAATCCGAATGAACTGTCCAAAATTTCTGATGACATCCTGAACGATCAAACCTCACAGAAAACCTCCGATCTCTACCTCAAAAAGTCAGGCAGCTATCTGATTTTCTGGCCGAAATACGTCTTGAACATGAACCTGATTTACCCAAAAATTTCAGTTATGAACAAAGGGACTCAGGTCAAATTTGCCGGAAAAGATTTTGGACAAACGAGCGAAGACAATCAAGTGCTAAAGCCCGAAATCTTAGTCCCAGGTGAATACAATCTCGCGGCTGACTTTGTCATGGGCGGACAGCCTGTCAACCTCAACCGTGATTTGTCTCTTGTAAGATATGATAACACTGAATTCTCACAGAATATAGACATACAGTTTAAGTTCACGAAAGTCACCATTCGCAGCAACAGTTTCCCAGACGCCGACATCTACGTTGACCAGCGAAAAGTCGGTCACCTCAATGACGGCATCGCTGTTCTCCCGCAAATGGCTTTCACAGACGGGATGCAGATTTATTTGACAAAAGTCTTTCCATCGAAAACCCTAGAGTCTGACCACATTGACCTGACCGAAGGCAAACCTGACCTCACACTTGACTTTAAGCTCTATAATGGTAATATTAGTGATTATAAGACCATCATTGACAATTTTCAGACACAGCTCTACAAAACATACGGCGGTCTGACAGAAAATTCAAATCTGGCCAAATACTTTGAAAGCGGCTCTTCGAATAAAGGTTATGAAGATTTTGTCACGCAACATTTTCAGAAAATCAAAAATGATGTCGGCGGTAAATTCTACGATTATCGCTACAAGTACTTTCACGATGCTCAGATTTCACTTGTGGATGTGTCTAACAATGAACTTGTCTTCAACGTGAACTTCACGTCACAGCAGTACTGGAGAATGGTCAAGGACTCAGAAATCGGCTACCAGACTTTCCACTGGACCAACCGCCAGATTATCATTGATGCCAGTCAAGCCAAAAACTTGCTGGAAAACTCTGCCAGCTATAATCCTTCAGACGGCTACATCAAAATCCGAGATTTCGGTACAGCCACTGGTGATGAAGCCGTCTACGATAAAAATTTCAATTGGAGTAGTTTATATTGAGCACACACAGAATTGATCGAAAACGCAAGATAAGACAAAGAAGAATTCTCTTGACAGGAATCACTTTTTTAGTACTCCTTCTGATTATAACAGCGATTGTCCTGTTAGTTTTCAAGCCATTTTCAACAGCCGTAAAATCGCCACAAAGCAGCTCAACAACTGCACAGACGGCATCAAAATCCAGTCAAAAAAGTTCATCTCCCGCTCAGTCAGCAACAAGCGCCAGCACTAGCAGCAGTTCAAGCACATCAACGAATAAAATTCCAGCCTCGGCCTCGAAAAATGACTGGCAGCTGGTATTAGTGAACTTGAAAAACCCTAAACCCGAGATGAATCCAGATCTAGTCACGCTTGGACACATTCAGGTTGACGCGCGAATTGCGCAGTCTGCAGAAGAATTTTTGGCTGCTGCGCAGACGATTGATCCAAACGTCCACCTTATCTCAGGCTATCGCTCTGTGGCTTATCAGACGGAGCTTTTTAACGGATATGTCCAGCAGACGATGAACGAAAATCCTGGATGGACCCAAGCCCAAGCCAAAGCGGAAGTCATGAAAACGTCGCAGCCGCCCCAAAGTTCTGAACACGAGACAGGCCTTGCTATGGACATGAGCGCCATTGACGAACTCAATGCAGAAGACCCGGCAACCGCCAGTGCGATTGCTGCAATGGCACCTGAATATGGCTTCGTCCTGCGCTTTCCGAGCTGGGGAACTTCTTCAACAGGAATTGATTATGAGGACTGGCATTTTCGCTATGTCGGCGTGGAGAATGCCAAATACATGACTGAGCACCAGTTGACGCTCGAAGATTACCTGTCAAAGCTGGACAACTAAGCAGAAGCAGGCAACTTTCTTTTCTTATGAAGAAAGAGTAACAAAGCAGTTATTTCTCATCGGCTGCTTTTTTATTTTTCGGAAAGGTCGCAGACGATAACATTGGGCTGGAATCATCAATAATGATTAGAAAATCTGTGTTTGTTAATTGACAAAAGCCAGCGGATAAAGGTATAATAAGATAGAACTAAAAATCTGTAAATGTAAGGGAGTACCTAAGCAAAATGGGATTATTCGATTTTTTCAAGGATGGTGACGACTACGAAGGCGCTCATGATTCAAGACGCTCTTCCGCTCAAAAAGCAGGCTTTGATGCTTCTAAATTTGAAAGCAATGCTGATTTAGTGACTTGGCTTGATAAAAATAAAGTCATTTTACTCAGTGAAGATGAAGGTTTGATCGTTTATACAAACGATGACGATAAAAACTTTCTGCAGCTCTATACCTCAGCCAAGGAAGCTAAGGGAGAAAGTATTAATGAATATGTTGAAGTAACTGGTGGAGACTTGCGTGATTTGCTGGATGAAATGCCGGACATTTCCTATTTTGTGCTGAATCCGGCCAGTAACAATATCATCATTCGACGTGAGGAAATGCTTGACGAATATTCGCCTTTTACCACGCAGCCCATTGAAGTTGAGCATGAAAAGGTAGTAGAGAGTGAAACTGTGAGTCTTCCTTTAGATTTTGAAGTCAATTCAGAAGCAAGCGCTGCTTCAGAAGTAAACGACGTGCCCGATTCAACGGAGTTACCCGTCGTAGAAGAAGTAGTCGAGGAAATAGAAGCACCTTCTGAAAGCGATGAAGTGCAAGTTGAAGAAGAACAATCGATCAATTTAAATGAAGAAAAAGAGGATAAAAACCTTATGAAGTTTGAAACAGCATCAACTGTCCCTCAATCTATTATCGCAATTACTTTGTCATTAGCAAAGGACGGCATTCAGAAGTTTTATCTGGCGCAGGAAAACCAGGGAGATTATCATTCACTTTCTTTCCTTGCCGGAACGCAACAGGATGTCAAGATTGATGACGAACTGATCGGCGTCAATTTTTACCACCAGGATGGAAGTGATGAAGCGCGCGCTTTAGAAGATGACAAATTCCTGATCTATGACAAAAAGGCAGCAGAGCAGCTTGTTGACAATTACTCAGAAAGCAAAGTGCTTCAATTCTTTAAAAAGCAGCCGATTGTGTATTCTGCGTCCATCCAGAAAAATGAAAACGGCAATACGGAAATCATTGCCTTCTCCGACTTCTCAGAGATCCCAGAACTTTTCCTAAGTGCCTTTGAATCTTTTGAATTAGCGTCAGTTGAAAAATTCAGTCATTTTCTTGAGAGCGACGAAGGCAGAGTTGATTTTGTACACCTGAATCCCTTTACGCTTTCTCTCTATCTAAAGCCAGAAGACTTTAAACCAGACTCAGCTGTAGAGCCGCCTGCCAAAGAATCTTCTAGTGTGCTGCTGATTGAAACTGAGAACAAAAAAGCCGCAATTAAAAAGATTTTGGACATTCTGAAAGATTTTGACATTTCAAATATTGCTTTAGCTGAAGATAAGCATGTCAGCTTTACATTCAGAAAAGACCAAGATGCTGCAGTCGCCAAGCAGATTTTGCGTATGAAGACAGATTTGTATTTTTGAGTTGAAAATGACTAAAACTTGAACATTGTGCTCACTAAAGTGAAATGAGAGCTGTGATCATCTTTGTGACACGGAAATCACTTTTGTGAAAGGACAGGAAATGGACTGCTCAAACGTAGTTCATTTTTTATTCTTCGCCGAAGCCTTCAGCGACAAGTTTTTTCTTAAAATGATATAATAAATAGCATTGACACTTGTCAAGAAGAATAAGAGGTCAGCTTTTGAAGCGAAGGATTTTGTCTTCAGCCTGTCCCTCTTAATTCGTAATATACAATCGCCCCCATTTCCCAGGGGTAGGAGGTAAAATGAAAGATAATTCAAACACCCGCGTTGTCGTGGGCATGTCAGGCGGCGTGGATTCAAGCGTCACCGCACTTTTGCTTAAACAGCAAGGCTACGATGTTGTTGGCCTCTTCATGAAAAACTGGGACGACACTGATGAAAATGGTGTCTGTACCGCCACAGAAGACTTTAAAGATGTGGCAGCAGTCGCAGACCAAATCGGCATTCCTTACTATTCAGTCAACTTCGAGAAAGAATATTGGGATCGCGTCTTCGAGTATTTCCTCGCAGAATATCGTGCGGATCGCACGCCAAATCCAGACGTCATGTGCAATAAAGAAATCAAGTTCAAAGCTTTTCTGGACTATGCCATGGGCCTCGGGGCTGATTATATCGCGACTGGTCACTATGCCCGGGTCACACGAGACACAGACGGCACCGTCCACATGCTGCGCGGCAAAGACAGCAATAAAGATCAGACCTATTTTCTGAGCCAGCTCTCACAAGAGCAGCTTTCGCACGTCATGTTCCCGCTTGGTGACATTGAAAAGCCGGAAGTTCGGCGTATCGCAGCAGAAGCAGGACTTGCAACCGCTGCAAAGAAAGACTCAACCGGCGTCTGCTTCATTGGCGAGCGCAACTTCAAAAAGTTCCTGAGTGAATATCTGCCGGCAAAAGCAGGCAAGATGATGACGCTTGACGGCAAAGAAATGGGCAAGCACGCTGGACTCATGTATTATACCATCGGTCAGCGCGGCGGGCTGGGCATCGGCGGCCAATCTGGGGAACTCGAAAGCGAGCCATGGTTTGTGGTCGGCAAAGACGTGTCTCAAAACATTCTATATGTAGGCCAAGGTTACCACAACGAGGCACTCTACACAGACAGTCTTGACGCTTCTGGACTCAGCTTCACGCGTGAAATGCCTGAAAATTTTGTACTGCAGTGCACAGCGAAGTTCCGCTATCGCCAGCAGGATGTACCAGTGACTGTAAAGATAGAAAATGACAAGGCTTTTGTGAATTTTGACGAGCCAGTTCGTGCCATAACACCAGGACAGGCTGTCGTTTTTTACAGCGGCGAAGAATGCTTAGGCGGCGCCACAATTGACCGCGCATATAAAAATAGCAAGGTAATGCAATATCAATAAGTATTTAATTTTTTAGAGGAGACCTACTCATTCTGTTCAAATTGTTGGACTGAGTGTATTTACACAGATCTACTAAAAGAAATCAATACTTATGAAGGTGTCAAAACAGAGTTGTGATATAATACACACATGCCAAGATTCAAAGCTACTATCGCCTATGATGGAACCAATTTTGCAGGTTTTCAGGAACAGCCTGAACAGAGAACCGTTCAATCCGTGCTGGAAAGAGTTCTGAAAATGATTAATTCTGGTCAGGAAATCAAAATTCAAGGTGCGGGTCGAACCGATGCAGGCGTGCATGCTTATGGACAAGTGTTGCATTTTGATCTGGATGATTCGCGGCCGATTGAGCGCATTCGATTTGCCTTGGATACCCAGACAGCTGCAGATATTTCAGTCTGGAAGCTGGAAGAAGTGCCAGAAACCTTTCATGCCAGATTTAGTCCGCACGAAAAAATTTACGAATACTTGCTGGACAACTCATTTTCTCGCAGTCCCTTTAAGCGTCTGGGCCAATCTTGGTTTCGCTATCCGCTTGACATTGAACAGATGCAGTCCGCCATGCTTGGATTATGCGGCAGGCACGATTTCAGCGGATTTACCGCCGCAGGGACTTCTGTTGAAGACAAAGTCCGCATCATTTCGCAAGCCAGTGTGGTGAAGGTCGATGAAACGACATTCAAATTCACCTTCCGCGGCAATGGTTTCCTCTATAAACAAGTTCGCAACATGGTCGGCACTCTCCTAAAAATCGGGAACGGCAAGATGCCAGTATCACAAATAGAAAAAATACTAAAGACAGGCGATCGCCACTTCGCTGGACCCACAGCACA
>JAITVN010000045.1 GCA_031285775.1 Streptococcaceae bacterium
AGCGTCAAACACAATGAGCCTGAACGCTTTTTGTGAAGGCTAGCGTCTTAAGGCGCAGTGAGTATGCACGGGTTACACCCGTGGTACAAGCCACCCGTTTGACGGGTGGTTATGACTTGGCAAATGCTGAAAAATAATTTTATTTCTTAATCATTATCAGAATATTTGATATTTTATTTTAGAAATGTTACACTATAATTAACAAAAAGTAAGAATACAAATTTATAACTCATTATTATCACATTTTGAAACAGTCTGATATTAATGGAGAAGTCGAATCAATCGTTCAGAGGAGAGGTACAAATGTTTGGACTTTCAGTTTATTTGCAGGACGGCGCTCTAATCAAAAACTTAGAAAATATCAAAAAAATGGCCGATCGTGGTTTCAACGGCATTTTCACGTCAATGCAACTGCCTGAAGATGATGAAAGCCGGATTCTGGTTTTTCTTGAGGAAGTCGGCAAAATTGCTAAAGAAAAACAGATGAAATTCATGGTAGATGTGTCCGCAGCTTATTTTAAAAAGCAGGGTTTGTCAACAAATAAGCTGGATAAGCTGCTGCGCCTGGGAATCAACGGGATCAGAGCGGATGACGGTTTCAGCAGCCAAAGTATTGCGGAAATGTCCCATCAGATGACCGTTGGTCTGAATGCGAGTGTTCTTACACAAAAGGATGTTGAGGAATTGAAGTTCTATCAGGCGGATTTTGATCGTCTAGAGGCATGGCACAATTTTTATCCGCGTCCGGAAACAGGTCTCTCACGAGCGTTTTTAAAGAAGAAAAATCAGCAATTGAAGCATCAGGGATTTAAGACGGTTGCCTTTGTAGCTGGAGACAGTGAGCGAAGATATCCGCTGAAAAAAGGATTGCCGACTTTAGAGGCACATCGTTATAAGTCACCTTTTGTCAGTATGCTGGATTTACTTTCACTAGATACGGATGAGATTTACATCGGAGATGGCGGAATTTCAGAAAAGTCTCTGAATTCTTTTGGTCAATATGGACAAGAAGGGCTTATTCCGATTGAAGTGGAAGCGGTAAATGCTCGTTATAACAGTCAGATATTCAGAATTCATCAGAATCGGCCAGACAGCGCCAGAGATGTTTTTCGCTCGCGCTTTTCGAGAAGCTGGGGAATTTCGGATATTCCTTCAGAAAATTGCATTGAGCGAAAGAAAGGAGCGATCACACTAGATAATGCAAGTTACGGAAGATACAAGGGGGAATTACAATTATGTAAAAAAAGTCTGCCGTCGGATGGAAAAGTAAACGTGATTGGTCAAGTGATCTCTGAAGATCTTGAATTATTGGATTACTTAAATGAAAATCAAAAAATCATTCTTATCGAAAGAAGGTAAATCTTAATGGAAAAGAAAACTGGAGCTTTTGACAAATTGACTCTGTTCATTGAGAACAGAATTTCACCTCCATTGATAAAACTCTCAAATATGAAATACCTGCGTTCACTGCAGAATAGCTTCCTGGCTTTGATGCCTTATATGATTTTAGGCGCCACAGCGACGTTGATTAATAATTTGCCTGGTTTGTTCAGTAAGGAAAACGGTTTAGATTTGCCGGGAGTACAAAAAGCACTGACAGCCATTATTACACCGATTTCTCCGATTCTGCTTCAGGTGGTATTTGTAACGATTAACTTACTTGCGCTTCTGGTCTGTCTTCTTAATGGTTATAATCTAGGGAAAATAAATGCTAGAAAATATCATGTGGATGTGAATGAAAATGTGACTTCTGTTTTGTCTGCTGTCTCCTTCCTCTGTTTTATTGACTTTGCATCCTTGAGTAAAAACTTTGACTGGCCTGCTTATATTATGGGATCGCCAAGTTTATTTGCAGGCATTATTATCAGCATCATCGCGGTTGAGCTTTATACTTTTTTCATCCGCAAGCATATGGTCATCAAGATGCCTGAAGGTGTGCCGCCTATGATCGCAGAGGCATTCGTCAGCATCATCCCCGTGACCATCATTGTCATTCTCATGGCCTTATTAGGTCAAGGCATTCCGCATTTCGATTTTCTGCAGATCTTCGGTAAAATATTCGGCTATCTTGTCATTGGCGGAAGTAACTGGTTCACGCAGTTTATCGGCTGGTTCCTGGATCGACTGCTTTGGTTTGTCGGGCTTCACGGCACCAATATTGTTACCAGTGTCATGGGTCCGATTTGGACAAAGGAAATAACTGATAATATTGCTGCTTTTGCCGCGCATAGACCCATTCCATACATGTTCACCGAGCAGTGGATCAATAATTATGTCAGAATCAGTGTTTTCCCGATTGCCTTGCTCTGCTTAATTTCAAAGGTTAAGCGCTTCAATGTCGTTGGTAAATTGGCACTTCCCGGCACAATATTTAACATTGCCGAGCCAATTATGTTTGGCTTGCCGATTGTATTGAACCCGATCATGTTTGTGCCTTGGGTCATTGGATTCTCTGCCACTTTCCTGTTCAATGCAGCCTTGTCTTTCCTAGGTATTGCCCCGCCGATGATTGCAATGACAGTCTGGACAATGCCTGCGCCCCTGGCCGCCTTTATAGGCTCAGGTTTCCGACTGAGTGCTTTGCTTATTAGTCTGCTCAACTTTGTGCTCATCTTCTTCATTTTCTATCCTTTCTTTAAAGTGCTGGAGAAGCAGGAGCTGAAGCTAGAGTTGGAAGATGAATAAATAAAGGAGGAGAGCAGCATGCAGACTTATATAGAAGATTTTTCAATGCAATATTACGAGGAGGTCTTGTCTTTGTGGAACGAAACACTGATTCATGACAAGATTTCTACTGAACGTTTTCTGACACAGATAATTTTTGATGAAAATTTTGGTGCCAGTCTCTTTTTAGTGGCGCTGAACGCATCACATACAGTCATTGGATTTGCCTACGGCATAAAGCGTAAACAGCCTTATCTGACGCGAGGACTTGAGCCTAAACGAGCTTGGATCAATATGATAGCCGTCGCAGGTGAGAAGCAGCGTAGGGGAATTGGCAGCGCCTTGCTGAAAGCGTTAGAGCTGCGGCTGAAACAGCTTGGTACAGAAGAAATCACACTTTGTGCATATAGTCCGAATTATTTTACACCAGGAATTGATGTCAGATATGAAAGCGGGCGACAGTTTTTTGAAAAGCATGGCTACCAGCAAGGTGAAGCAGCAGTTAGTATGGATAAGAATCTTTCTGGACATGTCTATCCTTTGGAAAAATCCTTGGAAGAGTTGAAGCTGGAAGGGATAAGGATCATTCCATGGAAGGAAAAATATTCACTGAAGTTGATTGATTTTGCTGAAAGTGAATTTGGCGGAGGCTGGCATCGGAACATCAATCATGCCGTTCAATCTGGCAGCGCCAAGGATCTCATCTTCATTGCCGTGGATAAAAATGATGAGGTAATTGGCTTCTGCATGAGGAAAATTGACGGAAATGACTGCAGATTCGGTCCAATTGGTGTGAGTTCAGCACTTCGCACCTTGGGAATCGGCGGAAAATTATTAGAAGTCATGCTAGATGACTTGCAGAAAAGAAATATTCTCTACACTTTCTTTCTTTGGACAAGCGGAAAGACGATTGACTTTTATAAGAAACACGGCTTTAAAATATTTCGAGACTATTATTTGTATAGAAAGGAAATTGTTTGAGAATGAAAAAAAGAATTGTGAGTGTCGGTGCACATTCCCTAGACGCAGAACTGATGGGCGGTCCCTTGCTGATAAAATATGCGGAAGCAGGTGCCAAATGCAGCTTTGTTCATGTGACGACTGGCCGTCTTGAGGATCCGTTCGCAACTGAAGAAGCAAAAACTGCCTATTTAAATCAGCTGAAAGAAGAAAATCAGGAAGCAGCCGAGAGAATGGGCTGCAACTACTATTCATATGGTTACCATGCGGAAACTTTACCAAATTCGACAGCCTTCGTAGCGTTGCTGAAAAAGTACTTTGTCCGGGAAAATGTGGATCTGGTCATCTCGCACGCTAGAGGAACAATGCATCCGAGACACTACTATACCTATGAATGTGTGACAGAGGCCGTCAGACAGCTAAAAGTAGAGAATATGGACATTGACCTTCTTTATGGAGAAAACTGTGAAGATTTGGCTGGTTTTACGCCGACAAAATATGTAGAATGTACAGAAAGTCAAGTAGAAAAATGGTTTCACGGCTTGTCTGCTTACGCGATTTTTCGCGGCGAGGTAAATGATACGCCTTACTATGCCTATTATTCAACCATGGGAAAGGTGCGAGCGATGGAAATCGGCTCTAAGAATTTTATCAAAGCCTACATGGCAGCACCTATGATTGATAATAAAATGTGACCTCCAATAAGATAAGCTGAGCCTGATGCTCAGCTTATCTTATTTTTTGGGTTTGTAAGAAAAGAGACTATGAAATTTGTATCCTGAGAAGTCCAGATTGAGTAATCCTCCATGGTATTAACATTTTTTCGCAGTCGCATGGCCTCTTCAGGATTAAGTTTGTTTTCACTTTCGTATTCAAAAATGATTTTCCTTTCCAAATAGTAGCCGCGCATGAGTTCGGTCAGATTTGTTGCGGTTTCAGTTCGGCGAAGACCGATGAGATGAACGACTTTGGCGGATCGTAAGCGATCCAGCTGGAGAAAGTTGATAAGTTGTTCATCATAGATGTCTTGCAGGTTTTCCAGTGCCTGCAGAATGAGCACGGTATTATTGAAATAGAGTTCAGAAATCTCATTTTTAACTGATTCGGTCAATTTGAAATCTTTTTTTTGGAAAATGCTATCAATTCTAAGCAATGAGTGGATGAAGTTGTTGATCATTCTGCCGAAAAGAAAGAAGAGGATTCGAACAGATGAAACCAAATGATAAACGATGCTTTGCTCCAGAGAACGGAGATAGTGCTGATAAAGCCGATAAGCAGTTTCAGAAATCTTTCCATCGTGTAAGGCAATTTCCAGTCCTTCATTTTCAACTTCCATGATCAAGAGTTTTAGATCATTGTAGTCTGTTGAGAAGCTTTCCTGATCAATAATCAAGGTTTTGATTCTCTCCTGATAAGTATCGACTGTCATGATATAACCTAGATTATCATCAGACTGACGGGATTTCATGTCCTGTTCAAGTTCAGCAACAACCTCGGCCAAAATTGAGATACGGGTGAGATTATTGGCATTGGTTACCTTTTTCTTGGCAAAAAGGGGCAATAAGAGCATCCCAGCAAGAAAACTCAGTGTTGTGACCGCCGTACAGAAAAATACCAGCAAAGAATGTGTTGCGGTAGCAGAAGCAGGAATGAGAAGAATAGCAGCAATAGAAACCGTCCCTTTGGAACCCGAAAAAGTCAGAATCAGCAGATCCTTGAAAGATTTAGAATAACTGTGATGACTTCGAATCCCTCTGATCACGAAAGCCAATGAAAGAATAAGAAAACGAATGACAAACAAAGCAATTGTTAAAGAAATTGAGATAAAGAGCAGCCAAGTAGTAGAATAGACAGGTGATTGAATCAGCGGAAAAACCAGCTGATAAAGCTCAATGCCTAAAAAGAGAAAGACAACTGCATTAAGGATAAAGCTTAATGTCGACCAGATCGTATTTGTTACCTGCGTCATCTGTGCATCAAAGAGACTGGCGCGTCTGACGCCGTTCGAAGATAAAATGCCGGTGACCACGACCGCGATGATGCCGGAAACATGAAGAAAATCTGCTGCTAAAAAGGCTAATAATGGAAGCAGCAGCTCAATCATCAGATAACCAGGAATATCTTGTATCGCCACATCTTCAAGAATATTCAAGAGCAGTTTTTTCAGCCAGACAAGAATAATTCCCACAAGTAAACCGCCTGCAGCAGAAATAAGCAAATCCCTCGAGGCATCAATGACTGAGAAATAACCCGTCACAAGTGCTGTCAGCGCAATCTGGAAAGCAATAATACCAGAAGCATCATTGAGCATTCCCTCGCCTTTCAAGATATTTTTGATGGATTTAGGAAAGACGAAACGCTCGGATAAACTGGAAACCGCGACCGCATCTGTTGGTGCCAGGGCACCACCTAGTGCAAAGGCCGCAGCCAGCGGAATTTCAGTGTATAAACGATGCGTCAAATAGCCGATCCCCAGCGCCGTAATAAAAACCAGCGGAAATATGAGGACAATGATCAATTTCGTATACTTAAAAATGGAGAGGACATCCGCTTCTTCAGCTTCACGAAAAAGCAGCGGTCCTATGATAAAGGCTAAGAAAACTTCTGGATCAACTGTGATGATTTTTGAAGCACCAAAAAAGCCCAAAATCAGCCCCATCAGCACTTGAATCAGAGGTAAGGGAATTTTGGGGAATACTTTATTTATAATATTTGAAATGACGAGGGCTACTAGGAAAACAATCACATATAGAACACTGTTTAGCATCTAGTCCTTTCTAAACTACCTTCCTTTTTCGGTGAATACAAGAGGAAAAGGGAGTTTCTCAACCGAAGACCTTTTTGAAAATCTTCTTTTTTTGTTCGATTTTAGCGTCGATTTTATCACAATCTTTTTTTTCAAGCTGGTTTTTACAGCGTTTGATCTCCAACTGAACGAGTTGACGTTTCATTTTTTCGCGTTTGCTCATCTCAAGTTCACTGTTTTTCAAAAGTTCCTGCTTGTGTTTGAGAATTTCACGTTTATCAAGAATGCGTCGGAGTTCTTCCTTAATTTCTGCAGAATTGTCAGTTGACTGAAGCGAAGACAATTTTTCAGAGAGCAGCGCTTCCTTCTCGCTCAAAAACTGCAGCTCAGTGCTGATTTTTCCTAACTTTTCGTCAATCGACACGATCGAAAAAGCCGTCAGCTGCTTACTGTTATCCTCTTGGTTCTGCGGAAGATTCTCAATGAAACGATCGCGCAGCGCTTGTAATTTTGTGTCAAAATTTTCAGTCATGATAAACTTATCCTTTTCTTATTATACCATACAAAGAACGCCAGATTTTGAAAAAGAGTCTCTAAGCTTGTCTCAAGCTTAAGCAGCCAACTGTGCTATAATTAAAATTATGAAGAAATCACACATCAATGTCGTCGGCGCGGGGCTAGCTGGGTCAGAAGCCGCTTATCAAATTTCCAAGCATGGAATTCCAGTTCATCTTTACGAGATGCGCAGCCAAAAGGCTGGTAAAATGACGCCTCAGCACAAAACTGACGATTTTGCTGAGCTGGTCTGCTCAAATTCATTTCGCGGTGCAGCCTTGACCAATGCAGTTGGTCTTCTGAAAGAAGAGATGCGTTGCCTGGACTCATTGATCATCAAGGCAGGAGATGCCACTTCTGTACCAGCAGGCGGTGCCATGGCAGTGGATCGAGAGCAGTTCTCACAAACCGTGACTCAGGCAATTTTAAATAATCCTCTGATTACAGTCATTCGTGAGGAAATGACTGAAATTCCTCAAGATGAAATTACTGTCATTGCGACAGGACCGCTGACAAGTGATACGCTGGCTGATAAAATCCATGAGCTCAACGGCGATGACGGCTTTTATTTCTATGATGCAGCGGCGCCGATTGTCTCTGCCGAGTCAATTGATTCTTCAAAAGTTTACCGCAAGTCTCGCTATGATAAGGGCCTAGAAGAGGGAAGCCAAGGGGATTACATCAATTGCCCTATGACCAAGGAGGAATTTCAGACTTTCCAGCAGGCCTTGATAAATGCAGAAGAAGCACCCTTGAATAGCTTTGAAGACATGAAGGTGTTTGAAGGCTGTATGCCCATTGAAGAAATGGCACGTCGAGGTTATAAAACCATGCTTTTCGGTCCGATGAAGCCAGTTGGTCTGCCTTATCCGGATGATTACACAGGACCGCGCGATGGTGATTTTAAGACGCCCTATGCAGTGGTACAGCTTCGTCAAGACAATGCGGCAGCTTCTATGTACAATATTGTCGGCTTTCAGACCCATCTCAAGTGGGGAGAGCAGAAGCGCGTTTTCCGCATGATTCCTGGGCTTGAACATGCTGATTTTGTGCGCTATGGCGTCATGCATCGCAATTCTTATATGGATGCACCGAATCTCTTAACTCAGACTTTCCGCTCACGCAAGCTGAACAATCTTTTCTTTGCTGGTCAGATGACTGGCGTTGAAGGCTATGTAGAATCCGCTGCTTCTGGTCTAGTAGCAGGAATCAACGCCGCGCGTTTATATCATAATCAAGAAGAATTAGTCTTTCCTCAGACCACAGCAATCGGCGCTTTGCCATACTATATTACCCATGCCAATTCTAAGCACTTTCAGCCGATGAATGTCACCTTCGGATTGATTTCTGAGCTTCCTGAGAAGATTCGTGATAAAAAGGAGCGATACGGAAAACTGGCAGAACGAGCCCTTCATGAGATTTCGGAGATGATTATAAAAGAGAATTTATGACATTGGGGACGGATTTTCAAGTCAGCAGCGGGCTTTCTGGAACATGATAATTGAACAATAAAACAATGATAATATTTTCAGAAAAAATTATTGAAAACGTTTCAATTTTTTGATATAATAGTTTTATCACAAAACCGGAGGAAAAACATGTCATCTATTGAACGCTATGACTTACAAGAAATTAATAAGTCAAATCCCAATTTTTCGGCCATTAAAACGATTGTCGAAAGTGCTTTTTACACCAACACAGTGCAGACAGTGCAAAATGCTGCGGATGCCTATCGCCTTGCTGAAGATTCTCGGGGCGTCATTCGGACCGACTTGCGCATCACCCATACTGAAGATTTGGGCCTGCCAGATGGTGCCAAAGTCTTGGTCTTTAATGACGGAGAAATCGTAGGACGTACGGCCGCTGCAAGGGTCATTATTGGACAGCCAGGGGTGGATAAAGCTTATTATGAAAAAATTGTGCGTGAAGCCATTTATCAAATGAGCCGAAAAGACACGCTTAAAGCGCATGTCTATGTAGGACTTGATCCAGAGTTTATGATGAAGAGTCACTTATTGATTCCAAAAGGCTATGAGAATAATGTTTTCAGCTACATGATGAATTTCCAGCCGATTACCAGCGAATACAGAGCCATCTATAAAAAGTCAGTTTCTTACAATTTTGGAGATATTTTTATCGTTGCAGATCCTGATTGGACACACCCTGATTTTCCTTACGGGCTGGTGTTATTCGATCCTCTGCATGACACAGCAGTCGTGTTAGGTTTGCGCTATTTCGGCGAATTGAAAAAAGGAACCCTAACACTGGCTTGGGCAGCAGCACATCGTAACGGCTTCATTGCTTCACACGGCGGCATGAAACAGTACCAACGTGCAGATGGCTCAACCTATACCATGGCTGCTTACGGCTTATCAGGCTCTGGAAAATCAACGATTACCTTGTCGAAGAATGAGAGCAAATATAAGGTCACAGTGCTTCATGATGATGCTTTTGTCATTAACAAAGCGCATGGCTCAACGACAGCACTGGAGCCGGCCTATTTTGATAAAACACAGGATTACCCGTCTGATGATGCCACTTTGAAATTCTTCCTTACCTGTATGAATGTTGGTGTGACGCGAGACATGGACAAGCGTAAAGTGCTGGTCAACGAAGATATCCGTAACGGGAATGGTCGTTGTGTCAAATCGCGTTATGTGACGCCGAACCGCGTTGATCACCTGAATGAAGCCATTAACGCTGTTTATTGGATCATGAAAGATGATTCGCTGCCGCCGATTGTGAAGATTGAAGATCCTACGCTGGCTGCAATCTTTGGCCTGACGCTTGCAACGAAACGCTCTACAGCGGAAAATGTCGTTGGTAAAGTAGACATGGACGCCTTGGTCATTGAGCCTTTTGCGAATCCATTCCGTTCTTATGCGCTGGGAGAAGATTTTGCTGATTTTAAGAATCTCTTTGCTGATGGAAAGACTGATTGCTACATTCTCAATACAGGCGATTTCGGCGGTAAAAAAATCACACCAAAAGTAACTTTAGGTGCAATTGAAAGCGTGGTTGATGAAGAAGCAGAGTGGATCGACTTTGGACCGATTCCAGGCATGAAATATCAAGCCGTTGAAGGTTATTTACCTGACTTCAGTGACAAAGATTATTTGGAGAAACTCCGCCGCAGGATGCAGAATCGACTAGAGTTTATTCTCAGTAAGAAAACCGACATGGAGGGCTACCACGCTTTGCCGGACGGAACTGAAGATGCTGTTCAGACAATTATTGACGCGCTGAATAAGAATTAAAAGGCTTTGAAATACCTTGTGCTTAAACAACTTTGATACTAAACAGACGGTTTGAAAGGGCCGTCTGCTTTTTTTGCAAAAAAAAGATGCTGACTGATTGGCCAACATCTTTTCTCACTTATAATTATTTAGAGACAACAGCCGCTGCAATTTCAGGATCTTTGAAGGCATCTTTCAGGACAGATTCAAGCTCATCAGCAGAAGCATGCATATTCTGTGTTTCTGCATCATTCAGCGGAATCTTAATCCCGCGGACGATACCGTTGGCGCCGATAATTGCAGGCTGACCAATGTAAAGCCCCTTAATGCCATCGTATTGTCCGTCCTGATAAACAGATACAGGCAAGACCGAATTTTCATCGTCAAGTATTGCTTTGGTAATACGAGCCAAGGCGACTGCGATACCGTAGAAAGTGGCACCCTTTTTATTGATGATATTGTAGGCAGCATCACGGACAGACAGGAAGATGTCTACAAGACCCTGCTCATCAATGTCGCGGTTGTCCTGAAGCCATTGATCAAGCTTGACACCAGCAACGTTTGCATGTGACCAGACTGCAAATTCACTGTCGCCGTGTTCGCCCATGATATAAGCATGTACAGAACGCGCATCAATTCCGATTTTTTCAGCCAAAGCTTGACGGAAACGTGCAGAATCCAGCGATGTTCCAGAACCGATAACACGCTCTTTAGGGAAACCAGAAAATTTCCAAGTAGAGTAGGTCAAGATATCAACAGGATTTGCCGCAACAAGGAAGATGCCATTGAAACCAGAAGCCACAACCTGAGTAACGATATCTTTGTTAATTTTGAGATTTTTGCTGACAAGGTCAAGACGTGTCTCACCTGGCTTCTGGGGTAAACCAGCCGTGATGACAACGATGTCCGCGTCAGAGCAGTCTTTATAATCCGCCGCATAGATTTTCTTAGGTGAGGTAAAAGCCAGCGCATTGCTGAGATCTTCAGCATCTCCTTCAGCTTTTGCGCGAAGAGCAGGAATCTCGATGATTCCTAATTCCTGAGCAATTCCTTGGTTAACCAGTGCGAAAGCATAAGATGATCCTACGGCACCGTCACCCACAAGAATGACTTTTTTGCGTTGTTTATTTGACATTAAAAAAAATTCCCCATTTCATATTTCTTGTTACATGAAAATTATATCATTTTTCATATCGAATTTCCCGAATGAGTGGCTCATACATTTTAGGGGGCCAGTTTGGCTTCTTTTATTCTGGCCTCATCAGGCGTGACACGAATGGTTTTCTCACGGTTGTAGGTCACAAATCCCGGCGGTGTTCCTGTAGGTTTATGGAGTTTTTTTGCTTCCAGAACATCGACTTGAACCAGATTGGAGTTTCGCTGCTTGCTGAAATATGCAGCTAATTCGCCTGCAAAGGTAATGTCGTCATCGCTCGGGTGCGAATTATTGGTGAGTAAAACGTGTGCACTGGGCAAATCTTTGACATGAAACCAAAGATCGCCTTTTTTGCTGAGTTTGAATGAGACTTGATCATTCTGCAGGTTGTTTTTACCGACTAGAATGATTGAACCGTCGGGTCCTTGGTATTTTTCAGGCGGAAGCTGTTTAGACTTTTTAGTTTGCTCTCTGTGTTTTTGCCTAATATAACCTGTTTGGATAAGCTCTTGCCTGATTTCCGCGGCCTCGGCGACGTCAGCAGTTGCCAGCTCAGCATCAACAGATTCTAAATAAGAGATGCTCTGCTTGGTTTTTTCTATTTCTTCACCAAGAAATTTGACAGCCTGTTTGAGTTTCTGATAACGGTGAAAGTAGCGCTGAGCATTTTGACTGGGCGTATAAGCTGGATCTAACGCGATTTCGAGCGGCTGATTGCTATAGTAGTTTTCTAGAATCACACTGGTCTTATTATTTGGTACTTCATGCAGAAATGTGGTCAGGAGTTCACCTTTTTGTCGAAAATCTTCTGCACTATCTGTAGCAGCAAGTTCTTTTTCCTGCTTCTTGAGCTTCTGTCGGGCTTTTCTAAGCTCGTTTTCCACTCGGCGAATGATTTCCGAGGCAATTTGCTTTACACGGTCACGCTCTGCTTTGTCTTGATAGTAGGCATCAAGCAGAAGTGAAAGGCTATCAAATCTGATAAAATCATCACTCAGTTTTACAGCAGAAAATTTATCGTTAGGATAAAGTGAAGGCACACAATGTTCCAGCTTTTCATGAAATTCTGGGACAGTTAGGGTCGCGAAGGCAGCCGCAGTTTCTTTCGAAAAACCTTCAAAACGTCCGCCAGTTTGAAGAAGTTCAAAAATTTTCTCATCAGAAGCTTTGAAAGGATTGCATAAATTTGAGGCAGGCGGCGCAATGTATTCAGCTCCAGGTAATAGTGTGCGGTAATGGTTTTGTGAATAGCCGATATGCTTGACGGCTTCAAGGATTTTGCCGGAAATTTTATCAATTAAAATGATATTGCTATGCTTTCCCATAATTTCGACAATCAGTGCAATCTGCATCTTATCGCCGATTTCGTCTTTCGAAGAAATGTGAAAAACAAGCTGACGATCATTTCCGATTTGCTCTATTTTCTGGATTGTCGCGCCAAGCAAGTACTTACGCAGAATCATGACCAAGCTTGAAGCCTGTTGCGGGTTGATAAAAGCAGTCTGAGTCAGCTGAACCCGCCCAAATTGGGGATGCGCAGAAAGCAGAAGTTTTTGCGTCTTGCCATTTGCGCGAACAGTTAAAACCAGCTCTAAACTGAAAGGCTGCGCTAATTTTTGAATACGGCCGCCAGTCAAGCTCTCAGTCAATTCCTTTGTCATGTGGTGTAAAAATAGTCCATCAAAGCTCATAATGCTTCTATTATAGCAAAATGTTTGGCAGAATAAAGGAAGTTTTGCTATAATAAAACTGTGAAAAAAATTCTGGCAAATTGGCAGTTAATTTTGCGCATCGTAATCCTTCTTGTCGCGATTGCTTTGATTTTTGCTGGTTTCTATAATCTGAAAAACTATTTTCATGATCACTCTGCAGAAAAAAAACATGTCTCAGCGCTCATAGTCAAAGATCCGAAAGATCCGGATGACCAGGCCTTGAAGTACGAATATGCCGGCAAAGTTTACTATGGGGATCCTGTGGACAAGATTTTACATAATTACGGAAAACTAAACAAGGAGCTTCAGATTTATATCCTAAAGGATCGGCCGCAACGCATCTTCATTAAATCATCCGCACAAGGAGAAGCGACCGTGGGTTCTTTGCTTCTGGGCTGGGGAATTTTACTTGCGATGATTGTTTGGGCTGAGCGCAAGATTTTAGCAATCTTAAAGAGAAGCAAAAAAGTTGAGTCTGACTGATTCAACTTTTAGTATTCAGTTAACAAATAGTATACATAAAAATAATTATGTAACATCCTCAATATTCAATTGATTCAATTCGCTCATCCTTTGAAAAGAGCGTCCAAAGATTTGACAATTTGTAATTTTCAGGTGCTTTGATACGAAGTTCAATTGCGTAATTATCCTGCCCTTTTCGAGAGACTTTAATCCCTAGAATTTCGATGTGCTGTTCAGACAATGTCTGCTGAACTGCTGGAAGAATGTCGTCCTCTCTGCGTACGACCATCGTTATTTTGTCAGCGACTGGCACCTGCAGCCACTTCAAATTTTTGTGAAGCAGTGTTTGGAAAATCAAAATCAATACTGCTGCAGCAATCCCGATGAAGTAGAGGCCAGATCCTATAGCCATACCGATTCCAGCGGTTGCCCAGATTCCAGCAGCGGTTGTCAGCCCATTAACAGACTGATTGTGTACAAAAATCATTCCGGCACCCAGAAAGCCAATACCGCTGACAATCTGAGCAGCGATTCTTGAAGGGTCAAGACCAATTCCTGACACAGACAGCAAATCGTTAAATCCGTACTTTGACACAAGCATGATCAAGGCCGAAGCCAGGGCAACAATAAGATGTGTCCTTACACCTGCCACTTTTAAACGATTATTTCGCTCATAACCAATGGCAAATCCGCAAATCCCTGCTACAACTAAACGAAGCAGCCACTCAAGCTGGGTTGGAAATTCTACTAATAAATGAGTCATTTTGTTATCTCCCACTTCCTTATCTCATTATTTTATCATAAAAATGCGAAAACTTTGCATGCTTTATGGGCGAAATGACTCATTTTGACTTGAAAGATGATTTCAGAATAAACAGAATATAATTTATCCAATGTTTCATCGACCAGAAGGAAAATAGTCGAGTATAAAACTTGCATTATCCAAGATAAACTGATAAAATATAACGCGTGCACATGCACAAATAAAACCGTCTATCCGCTGAGCCGGCGAGAATTTCTCGAGAGTAAGCGCTAAATGATGGACCAGAGGAGATAAAATGAATCTGATTGATTCTATTAATGCGGAACAACTACGTACAGATTTGCCTGATTTCCGTCCTGGAGACACAGTCAAAGTCTACGCAAAAGTTGTTGAAGGAACGCGTGAGCGTATCCAGATTTTCGAAGGTGTAGTTATTGCGCGTCAAGGCACAGGAATTTCTGAAACTTACACTGTTCGCAAAATTTCTAGTGGTGTTGGCGTTGAGCGTATTTTCCCACTTCACACACCTCGTGTTGAAAAGATCGAAGTTATTCGCCAGGGACAAGTTCGCCGTGCGAAATTGTATTATCTGCGCAACCTTCAAGGTAAAGCAGCTCGTATTAAAGAGCGTGCACGCAAGTAACATAAGCCTCCAGGGGCTTTTTTCTTTTTCAGAAATAGACATATTTATAGCATGCTGGGCGAGTTATTCTTGAAATCAAGCAAAAAAGAACCTTATTTCATGGCATCTCCTCAATCAGAATCCGAATAAAGTCGTCTAATTTTTCAAAATTGGTCACTGGATAACGTAAAAGAAAGTAAATTCTGATAAAATAAATCTATGCAAATTGATTTTACGGCACCAGTTGAGGTAGTGATTTACGAAATCATTATCGTCACGATTAATATCATTTTATCTTGTGTCATTATTTTTCGTGAGCGCAAAAGCACGACGTCAACTTGGTCTTGGCTTTTTGTTGTTAATGTTTTTCCAATTTTGGGCTTCATTTTGTATTTGCTGGTTGGCCGTGGAATTTCCTACCGTAAGATTTTCAAGCTGCGTGAGGAAGAGCGTCCAGATTACGAGCAAGAGTTGGCTGTGACTGAAGAGCTGCTGGATGAGCCGCGGCTTTTGTCGCGTATTACTGAAAATTATGGGATAGGTCAGCTGATTCACCAGCTTTTTAAAGAAGAAAAATCTTTGATTTCTACCAATACAGGCATTAAGCTCTTTGTTGACGGTCGTAAGAAATTCGACAGTTTGCTGGCTGACATTCGGGCCGCCAAGCATCATGTTCATATGGAATATTACATTTTCCGATTTGATAATCTGGGCAGGCAGTTGTACGCAGAGCTGCTGGCAGCAGCCAAACGTGGAGTGGAAGTTCGTGTTCTGATTGACGCTTGGGGCTCACATAGCACGAGAAAGCGTGATTTTAAAGAGCTGATTAAGGCAGGCGGGCACTTCACTTATTTCTTTCCCTCCCTCATTCCGCAGATCAACCCGCGTTTCAACTACCGCTTGCATCGCAAAATTACTGTGATTGACGGTGTTATCGGCTATAGCGGCGGTTTTAATGTCGGTGATGAATACGTGAGCATCACGAAGAAATTCGGCTATTGGCGCGACACGCATATTCGCTTGACTGGCGATATAGTTTATAGTTTGCAGGATCGCTTTGTCATGGACTGGAACAGCCAGCACCATGATGAAATTAAAGAACTGGTTCAGGATTACTATCCTCCTGCCATATCTGACGGCAGAATGGTGACACAGCTTGTTACCTCAGGACCTGATGAGCGTAAACAGCAGATTAAATACAGTTATATCAAAATGATTAATTCCGCTCGAGATGAGATCATTATTCAAACCCCTTATTATATCCCCGATGAACCTGTACATGATGCCTTAAAACTTGCACTTGCTTCAGGCGTTACCGTTAAAATTCTGATTCCGAATAAACCTGACCATCCCTTTGTCTATTGGGCAACTTATTTTTATGCTGCCAGTCTGATCAAATATGGGGCAAAGATCTACACATATGAAAAAGGATTCATTCATGCGAAAACCCTGATAATTGATGGTGCTCAGGCTTCAGTAGGCTCAGCAAATTTTGATAACCGCAGTTTCCAGCTTGATTTTGAAGCCAATGTCCTGGTTTATGATTGGTCATTTGCCAACAAATTACGAAATGATTTCCTCGAGGATTTGAAAGTATCAAAGCTTCTGACTGCTGAAGTGTACAGTCATCGAAATTATTTCATCCGGTTTAAAGAAGGAATTGCCCGCCTCATCAGCCCACTTTTATAAAATACAAGACAGCAAAATCAACACAAAAATATCAAAAAAATGGTATAATAGATTTCGGAGCAATGTATCCCTAGTGAAGTAGGTCAGGTCCTGACGGAAGCAGCCTTAAGCCTGGTATACATGTGCTCTTTTGTTTTGCCTTGTTTCACGGGAGTTCACTATTTCATCATTTCCATAAATCATGGACTTGACTTTCCATATGTTTGTTGGAAAGTAGCAGATTGCTCAACATAGCCATGTCTCGAAAAAACTCTGCTGTGATTGTGCTATAATAGCGGAATGAAATGGAATAAATCCGAAGTTATCGGCTTCCAAAATTCACTGCTTGATTGGTATCAGGCTAATAGGAAAGCCTTGCCCTGGCGTGAGACAAAAGAAGCCTATAAGATTTGGCTTTCAGAAATTATGTCGCAGCAAACGCAGGTAGAAACGGTTATTCCTTATTACAAAAGTTTTTTAGAAAAGTATCCAGATATTTCTGCGCTGGCCGACGCCGATGATGCAGAGTTGCTGAAACTCTGGGAAGGTTTGGGCTATTATTCGCGTGCTAGAAATTTGAAGTCAGGTGCTCAGCAAATCATGGCTGAGTTTAATGGTCAATTTCCTCGTGAATTAGACAAGATTCGATCGATAAAAGGAATTGGCCCCTATTCGGCCGCCTCCATTGGATCAATTTGTTTTAAGCTGCCCGAACCTGCGATTGATGGTAATCTTTTTCGAGTCAGCAGTCGAATTTTTGAGATTTCTGATGACATTTCCAAAACTAGCTCAAGAAAGATATTTGATGAAAAACTTCGCCAAGTCATCAGCATTAAAGAGCCTGGAGATTTCAACCAGGCACTGATGGATCTCGGCGCAACAATTTGTCTGCCGAAAGCACCAAAGTGCGCAGAGTGTCCAGTTATTCTTTATTGTTCGGCTAACGCCAATGGGACTCAGGAATATTATCCAATCAAGACGAAGAAGATTAAGCAGAAAAACCAATATTATCAAGCTTTCGCTGTCAAATCGGCTGACAAATATCTGATGAGCCAGCGTCGAAAGAATGGCCTCCTTGCGGATATGTGGACCTTTCCCATGCTGGAGACAGAAGAGAAAGCCGAAGTCGAGCTCCCTTCAAATTTAAAGGACAAAGTGATCAAATATACAGAGATTGGAGAAATCACGCATATTTTTTCACATCTGAAGTGGCATGTGCGTTTGTTCGTCTGCCAACTTGAAGAGGATGATCAAGTTCAAGCAAATACAGCAATGGACAATCAGAAATGGCTGTCCAAAAAAGATTTGATGAAGCATGCACTTGCGGGACCGCAAATCAAACTCTTTAAATTACTGCAGGATGCTTTCCATGGTCATTAGAAATCTGCAGCCCGCAGATTTTTGATATACTTTATTTATGAAGAAAATGCTTCGACAAATTTTAAAGAAAGGCGTCAGGTTTAAACGCATATGATTAAAGGAATCGGCGTAGACACAGTCGAATTATCGCGAATTGCGCAAGCAATAAAAAATCGACGTTTTGTCGAAAAAGTATTGACAGAGCCGGAATTGGCAAAATTTGACAAATTGACATCAAGCGCAAGAAAAACTGAACTCCTAGCCGGCCGCTGGGCTGCGAAAGAAGCCTATGCGAAAGCTTACGGCACGGGGATTAGTTCACAGCTTCATTTTTTGGATTTGACAGTTGAAAATGATGTTTCAGGAGATCCCTTCTTCGCCCAGCAGCCCTACGAAGGAAAAGTTCATTTATCAATTTCTCATACAGGGATTGAGGCAACAGCCTTCGTAGTTTTAGAAAAATAGTAAGAATTCGTGACAAATCCCAACAATTGCAAAGATTAGAAAGAAGAAAATAATTTGATTCCAGCACCACATAGACACACACCAGCTATAATTGATTTGGCAGCGATTCGCCGCAACTTGATGCAAATTCGAGCACACATCGGCACAAGACCAGAGATTTGGCCTGCCGTAAAAGCCAATGCCTACGGACATGGCGCAGTGAAAGTTTCTGAGGCGATTGAAGATTTAGTTGACGGATTTTGCGTGTCAAACTTGGATGAAGCGATTGAACTGCGTGATGACGATGTGATCGAAAAACCGATCTTGATATTGTCTGGCATTGTACCTGAAGATGCAGACATTGCACGAGAATTAAATTTGACGCTGGCGGCACCCAGCTTGGAATGGCTAGAGCTGATTGTCAAATCAGGCCATGATTTATCAGGTCTGAAGCTTCATATTGCGGTTGATTCCGGCATGGGGCGCATTGGCGTGCAAGACTTCGGCGAGGCCAATGCCATGATCAAGTTGATGGATATTCACGAGATCATATTTGATGGGATTTTTACCCATTTTGCCACAGCAGATGAGGCGGATAACCGCCAGTATGAACAGCAGGTTCATAAATTTGATGAAATCCTGGCCAATTTGTCACGGCGTCCAAAATATGTCCATTCAACAAACTCGGCTGCTGGAATTTGGCACACTGAGCAGGTTCAGGATATTGAGCGCCTGGGTTTGGCACTCTATGGTCTGAACCCGAGCGGTTCTGTTTTGACGTTGCCTGCCGATATCGTGCTTGAACCCGCACTGTCGCTTTATTCCGAGCTGACACACGTGAAGCAGATCCAGGCTGGCGATACGGTTGGCTATGGTGCGACTTACAAAGCCGATGGTCCGACTTATATCGGAACACTGCCGATTGGTTATGCGGACGGTTGGATGAGGGACATGCAAGGTTTTCACGTGCTGGTAAACGGCAAGTTTTGCGAAATTGTCGGCCGAGTTTCAATGGATCAAATGACCATCAAGCTTGACCAGCCCTATTTTTTAGGCACGAAAGTGACATTGATTGGGCAAGACCAGGACTTGAAGATCTCCGCTGACGACATTGCCGAATATCGAGGAACGATAAGCTACGAAGTGCTGACTTCTTTATCAGACCGGATTTACCGTGAATACATTTAATACAGAATAGGTCTGCGAAGGAGCAGGCTTTTCCTTTGCGACATAAAAAAAGAAAGTCGCCTGCTGTTTCTTGGTGAAAAATGAGAAGTACAGGAGATAAATTTAAGATTATTTTAAGTTAAATTTCAGAGAAACAAGCTATAATAATCATAGGTATATCTGTCAGATCAGCCCGAAAATCCGCCTTATCCTGGCAATAAAGACAGAATAGGTGCTTAGAAAGCGAGGAATGCCAATGATTATAGTCTACACTGTGCCGTCATGTAGTTCTTGTAAAAAAGCTGAAGAATGGCTCCGCGCACACGAACTCGAATACAAAGAAATAAATCTTTTGACCGACGACATCAAAAGAGAAGACTTGTTAAAAATTCTCTCATTGACGGATGATGGGACAGAAGAAATCATTTCCAAAAGAAGTAAAGCCTATGCCCGACTTGACATGAATTTTGACAATGTTTCTGTGAATAGTCTCATTTCCCTAATTTACGAAAATCGGACCTTGCTTCGTCGGCCGCTCATATTTGATGAAACCAGACTTCAGGTTGGTTTCAATGAAGACGACATTCGAAAGTTCTTACCGAGAAGTTTTCGTAAAGTCAAGCTTGATGAAGACATTCAGGCAATTCACGATGAATTATCAATGATAGAAGATCTGGGAACCAGCTAGCTGACTGGTTCTTTTTTAGAATAAAAAAATTGGATGGGAATTAGCATTTTCTGTTATAATTATGCTATGGAGATTAATTTTAAAAAGAAACTATTTATTATCTTACTTTTAGTATTTAATGCAGGTTTTGTTGATGGCTATGCTTTTTTTTATTGTGATCAGCGTTTCGCGGACATGATGACCGGTAACATGATTCAGGCTGGAATTTGCTTTGTGCAATGGGATTTCTCGCGTATCTGGGATTTCCTCATTCCAATTCTTTTCTTTACGCTAGGCGTGATGTTTAGATCCGCCTTTTCTTACTGGCTTATACTTCGCCGCAAATTCGACATACTTTATCTCATCCTGGCACAAATCGTTGGAATTGCTTCAATCACGGTTTTATACAACACCGTTTTGAGCCATCTTTCAGTCAGCGTTTTTGTTGGGCTTCTGTCCTTTTTTATGGCGATTCAGGACACGACCTTTTCCAAAATGGGTGATTTGAGTTATGGATCAGTTTTATCAACCGCTAATCTGAAAAGGTTCGCAACCGGCTTAACACAGCTTATCATAACAGGAGACAGAAAATACTGGCGGAGCGTCTGGTTCTTTGGTCTGCTCATTGTGTCTTTGTTTATCGGCGTCATCCTCTCAGGATTTTTAGGACAGGTTTTTAGAAGTTGGACACTTTTAGGCTCAGTAATCTTATTATTGCTGGTGTACCTGACAACTAGATTTTGGACGGAGGACATTGAGAACAAGAATAATCTTTAACAATATGTTTAGAAAAGTGTGCAAATATTAAATAATGTATAAAAACAGCGATTAATTCATGAGATATTTAAGAATTTAAGCAATAATATGTTATTATTTAATTGTTTGATGTTGCTTTTAATCAAGTTGAGCAAAAGTCAATTAAAGTTCAAGATCGCCTGCTCTAAACAGAAATTAATTTGACATTTATTGTCAGAAAAGAGGAATTAATGTTTGAACGAAGCCTAAAACACTCGAAGATTCAAAAGTTACTGATTACTTTGCTTTTGATGCTAGTGTGTACGATTGTCGCCTTGGACTTTCATAAAACCAAGGCAAAGGCACAAACTGACGAATGGAAAATTCATCTGAATAATCCTCTTGACGCGCCAGCTTACTGGTATTTTGATGGCTACGATCCCTATAATTATTTGGGAGGCTCAAAAATCATACTGCCCGTAAAAACAATTAGTATCAATGATTCTACCGATCCGACACTTCTTTATACTTTTGACCCATGGGAATCCGGCTTTGCCTCTGCAGGAGCTGAAGCACCTTATAATTCTTATCAGCAGATTGCTGAAATCACAAATAATTCCTCATCAATCGTCGTTCTAACTTATAATGGAGGAATGATCAGCGGAACGATAGCACCCTTTTTGGAGCAATGGATCAGCGGTGCCACAACTCTTGATCCTTCTCAGAAATCACCTTACGGAAACAGTGCTTCGGAATTACAAAAAGCAGCGCCATCCTTTTTTAGCAGCGGTATTACTTTGAACCCGGGTGAGTCAACGCCGAAATTCGGAGCCGCCTTTGGAATGCCGGGGAGTACAAGTAATGATGCCATGGGAACCACAGGATCTATCAGCTGGTCATGGCATGTTGAAAAACAGCTTTCTGAAGTTTCAACTGTGACCGTTCATTATCTTGAACAAGATGGGCGCATCCTGAAACCAGAGTCGAAGCTGACAGGTAAATTAGGTGAGAAATATGAAAGCAGTGCACCAGAAATTCCCGGTTACCAGATCGTTGAAGATAAACTGCCGTCAAATGCGTCCGGTTATTATGAGAGCGGAAACATTGACGTGACCTATATTTATGATCAGATTGATACCTTAACCACTCATTATGTTGACCTGGCAGGGATAAATTTACATGACCCGACAGTTATAACGGGTGAAGATGGCGAAAACTACACTGCAAGTCCTCTAACCATCTCTGGCTATGCATTATGTGAGGACAAATTACCCAAAAACTCAGCAGGAATTTACTGCGATGGAAATATCGACGTGACCTATGTCTATGAAAAACAAAGAGTGACAGAGATTAAGGATGATCCCATACAGAATGATCCCATACAGAATGATGGTGACAAATCTTCCCCCAAACCAAGTGACGAAAATAAACCTGCTCCAAAACCAAGTGAAGTAATTAATTCTACTCCAAAACCGACTATCGGAAGTAATGCTTCATCAAGTGTGAAAATATTGCCGAAGACAAAAGACAGGACAGCAGATCATTTTTTATCAGGAATTGGCCTGAGTTTGCTCGGAATTGCTGTTTTACTAAAAAAGAGACTTTAAATTAAAGAAAATTAAATACATTTTGTGGAATTCGAAACATTTATGCTTCGAATTTTTTATAAATGGATGTGGTATAATTATTTTATGAAGATAATTGACGGAAAAGCCCTTGCGGCAAAGATTCAAGCAAAACTGAAAAAGGAAGTTGCAGAAATGTCGGTGCAGCCTGGTTTAGTTGCGATAATGGTTGGAAATGATCCAGCCAGTCAAATTTACGTTCGTGGAAAGGAACGTGACGCAGACAAAATCGGAATTCGGTCGAATATTGTGCGGCTGCCAGAAGATACCACTGAAGAGGAGCTGCTGAAAGTCATCTCGCGATACAATCAGGATCCTCTCTGGCACGGCATCATTGTTCAACTGCCTTTGCCGGCGCATATCAACGAAGAAAATGTCCTGATGAAGATTCTGCCGGAAAAGGATGTGGATGGTTTTCATCCGCTGAACATGGGGCTGTTATGGGCTGGAAAAGCTGTAATGGTCCCTTCAACTCCAGCAGGAATCATGGCAATGTTTAAAGATTACAAGGTAACGCTTAAAGGAAAAAAGGCAGTTGTGGTCGGCCGCAGCAATATTGTGGGCAAACCCATTGCTCAACTCATGATGATGGAGAATGCAACAGTAACCATTGCGCATTCACAGACGCAGAATCTGTCTGACTTGACGCGACAGGCTGACATTCTAGTCGTTGCCATCGGCTCTGATCGTTTTATTAAGGCAGATGATGTCAAACCCGGCGCAGTAGTAATTGACGTCGGTATGAACCGTGGGGACGGTGGTAAACTGCATGGCGACGTGGATTTTGAAAATGTGAAGGAAGTGGCAGGCTTGATTACACCTGTACCTGGAGGTGTCGGTCCAATGACGCGAACCATGCTGATGAAGCAGACAGTTGAGGCGGCAAAGAGGAGTTTGAAAAATGTCGAGTAATTTTAATAATAAGATTTTATGCTGGATCACATCAAATGACTGAATATCTTAGCATATCGACTTTAACCAAGTACCTCAAAGCAAAATTCGACAAGGATCCTTATCTTGAGCGTGTTTTCCTGACTGGGGAAGTATCTGGTTTCAGACAGCGCCCCAATCATCAATACTTTAAGCTAAAAGATGACAGGTCTGTGATTTCTGCCACCATGTGGGCGGGAAATTTTTCGCGCCTTAAGTTCAAGCTTGAAGACGGCATGAAAGTCAACGCAATTGGTAGAGTTGAGCTCTATGCACCGGGCGGAAGTTATTCGATTATCGTCGAGGAGATGATTCCAGACGGAATTGGAGAGTTGGCGGTCAAGTTCGAACAACTCAAGAAAAAGCTGACGGATGAAGGCTTGTTTGATGCACGCTTCAAACAAAAGATTCCAGCTTTTTCCCGAAAAGTGGGGGTGATCACTTCACCGTCTGGAGCGGTAATTCGTGACATCATCACAACCATTAATCGACGTTTTCCGATGACGGAAATTCTGCTCTTCCCGACAAAAGTACAAGGGGCTGGAAGCGCCGAGGAAATCGCGGCAAACATAGAGAAGGCCAATCGGCGTGATGATTTGGATTTATTGATCATCGGGCGCGGCGGCGGTTCCATTGAGGTTCTTTGGTGCTTTAATGAGGAAATAGTAGTTCGAGCAATTTTTGCTTCTGGCCTGCCGATCATCAGCTCTGTAGGACAT
>JAITVN010000047.1 GCA_031285775.1 Streptococcaceae bacterium
AAAGCGTCAAACACAATGAGCCTGAACGCTTTTTGTGAAGGCTAGCGTCTTAAGGCGCAGTGAGTATGCACGGGTTACACCCGTGGTACAAGCCACCCGTTTGACGGGTGGTTATGACTTACGCATTAAGCATGAAAATGTCAAAATCTTTTACAAAAATCGCCTGATAAATGTTATCATAGGAGCAACATGAAACAAGGAAAGTTAAGAATTTACTTCGGCTACGCAGCTGGGGTGGGGAAAACTTATGCCATGCTGGCGGATGCCCGCGGTGTCATGAGAGACGGCGTGGATGTGCTGGCGGGTTATGTGGAACCGCATGCGAGACCTGAAACGGCGGCTCTGCTTGAGGGCATGACGCTGCTGCCGAACAAGAAGATTATCTACAAGGGTGTGAAGCTGCGTGAGTTCGACTTGGACGCGGCGCTGGAGCGTAAGCCGCAGCTGATTCTGGTGGATGAGCTAGCGCATACGAATGCTTGCGGTTCGAGAAATAAAAAGCGCTTCCAAGATGTGGCAGAGCTGCTTCACGCAGGCATTGACGTCTACACAACCATCAACGTCCAGCATCTGGAGAGTCTCAACGATGTAGTCGAGAAAATCACTGGGATTCACGTCAATGAGCGGATTCCAGATGAGGTGTTCGATCAGGCCGATCAGATTGAGCTGGTGGACATTGAGCCGGCGGACCTGCTGGAGCGTTTGGCCAAAGGCAAGGTCTACGGCAAGGCACAAGCGGAACGGGCTGTGCAGAACTTTTTCACGGAGGAGAAGCTGGTGGCCCTGCGGGAAATCGCCCTGCGAAGGACGGCAGATCAGGTCAACCAGCGGGCGGCAGCAAAGCAGCTGGACAAAAACTCTGCCTATAGTCGTGAACATATCTTGGTCTGTATTTCTGCATCGCCGGCGTCGCCTCAAGTTATCAGGGCTGCGGCGCGATTGGCGGCGGCATTTAAGGCCGACTTGACGGCCTTCTACATGGGCAACGTTGATGAGGGTCAAGAGCCCGAAGACAGACTGAGGCTGCGGCAGAATCTTCGTTTGGCGGAACAACTCGGCGCAAAGATTTCTGTCGTGTATGGCGACGACCTCCCCGCACAGATCGCGGAGTATGCCAAGGTCAGTCGGGTTTCCAAGGTCGTTATTGGGAAAACCGCGGAAAAGCTGCCCTGGCGTCGCAAGGGGATTGTGGACAGTTTGAGTCGTTTAGCCCCAAATCTTGACATTTACATCATTCCGAATGGGGGCACGTTGAATAATGATAAACCCATCTGGAAACTCATACACCTCGTGCGGCCGCATTTTTCAGCCAGTGATTTGGCAAAAACGCTAGCCGTGCTGATAATTGTGACGCTTTTGGGGCTGGGCTTCCAGCACTGGAATTTCAATGTTTCAAATATCATCACGATTTATCTGCTGGGCGTGCTGATCAACGCGCTGATTACTAAGGGACGAGTCTTCAGCGTGATTTCCTCTGTGCTGTCGGTGCTCTGTTTTAACTATTTCTTCACTGCGCCTTTTTACTCTTTTGAGGCTTTTAATCCCAGCTATCCTCTGACTTTCGTGATCATGCTGGCAGCGGGATTGATTACTTCGAGTCTGATTAAGCGGATTCAGAATCAGGCGAAACTTTCGGCGGAGAAATCATATCGGACTGAGGTTTTGCTGCAGACCAATCGTGAACTGCAGCAGCCGGACTCTGAGTCAGAAGTGCTGGATGCAGTCGCAGAACAGCTGGGCAAATTGCTGTCTCGCGACATTGTCGTTTACCCAGTGGAAAATGGGGCGTTGCTGGACTTTCGCTATTTTGCGCGGCCGGAGTCTCTTCAGACAGCCGCAACTTATGCAGGTTTCGGAGAAGAGGGCGTGGCGGAATGGGTTTTGCATAATAATAAAAGAGCTGGTGCCACGACAAATACCCTGTCAGCGTCTAAATTTCTCTATTTGTCCGTGCGCAGAAAAGAGCGGATTTTCGCGGTTATCGGGATTTCCATGGCTGCAGAGCCTGAATTGGAAGCTTTTGATAAGTCCATCGTGCTGGCGATTTTGGGCGAAGCCGCGCTGGCACTGGAGAAGGAGTTCTTGCGTGAAGAACAGCAAACCACCGAACTCAAGATGCAGCAGGAGCAGCTGCGCGCGAACCTGCTGCGCGCCATCTCGCATGATTTGCGCACGCCTTTGACGAGCATTTCCGGCAATGCACGCCTCTTGATGGATTCGAGCGAGAATCTGAGTAAAGAGCATCAGACTGAGCTAAGCGCTTATATCTACGACGATGCCATGTGGCTGATCAATCTCGTAGAAAATCTTCTCTCAATTACTAAGCTCGACGGCGACATTGACCTCAAACTGTCCACCAACGTGATGGACGAAGTTGTGGAGGAGGCCGTCAAGCACGTCGACCGCCATCTCAGCCAGCACGAGTTTCGCTTGGAGCTGAGCGATGAGGTGCTGACCGCCCGGCTTGATGCGCCGCTGATGGTGCAGGTGCTGATTAATATCATAAATAACGCCGTCAAATACACGCCGGCGGGCTCGGAGATTGTGCTGCGGACTTCCCGCAGCGACAGCATGATAAAAGTCGAGATTTTGGACAACGGGCCTGGAGTGACCGATGAAGAAAAAGACAAAATCTTTGATTTGTTCTATACCTTTTATTCGATGGAAGCCTCTTCAGCTGACTCAAAGCGCGGTTTAGGCTTAGGTTTATCGCTTTGCAAGTCGATAATTTCTGCACACGGCGGCGAAATTTATGCGCGGGACAATGTTCCGCAAGGCTTAATCATCGGCTTTACATTACCTTTAGTGGAGGTGGAATTGACAGATGGAAAATGAGAAATATAGAATACTCATCTGCGAGGATGATCCTTCGGTGAACAAGCTCCTCTCGCTTACCATGGAGCTGGAGGGCTACGCCTACAGCGCCGTCCAGACAGGCAAATCCGCCCTCCGAGAACTGGTTGCGGGCAGAGCAGACCTGTTGATATTGGACTTAGGCCTGCCCGATATGGACGGCAGTGAGATTATCAGAAAAGTCCGCAGCTTCTCGCAGCTGCCGATCATCGTTGTCAGCGCACGCGGAGAATCGCAAGATAAAATTCAAGCGCTGGACGAAGGTGCCGACGATTATTTGACAAAACCTTTCAGCACCGACGAACTTCTCGCGCGACTTCGTGTTAGCCTGCGTCGCGCCAGTTATACTTCAGGAAACTCCCCATCCACTCAAGCAACAGAACAATTTGTGAATGGAAATCTGCGAATCGCCTTCCCGTCCAATCAGGTATTTGTGGGGCAGCAGGAAATCCACCTGACGCCCATTGAGTACAAGCTGCTCTGTTTATTGTCTGAGAACCTCGACCGCGTCCTGACTTACAATTTCATTGTCAAAAAAATCTGGGGCTATCACTCTGATGACTTCTCAGATCTGCGCGTCTTCGCTAACACCTTGCGCAAGAAAATTGGACAGGATGAGGGGACGTCAAAGATGATTCAGACGCATATCGGTGTGGGTTATCGGATGATTAAGGTGGACTAACTTTATTTAAAAAGAAAGGAAAAAATGGAAATTTTCAAGTTAAACAACGATGTGGAAATTCCGGTTCTGGGTTTTGGTGTCTTTCAAATTCCCCAGACAGAAACAGTTCAGGCAGTTCTGAACGCAATTGATGTAGGCTATCGCCATATTGATACGGCGCAATCATACATGAACGAATCAGAAGTCGGCATTGCCATCTCGCAAGCGCCTCTTGAACGGGAAGAACTATTTATCACAACAAAAGTCTGGATAAGCAATTATGGTTATGAAAAAACATACTCCTCAGTGATTCAATCCATGGAAAAGCTGCAGCTTTCCTATTTGGACCTGGTCCTGCTTCATCAACCCTTCGGCGATGTTTTTGGAAGCTACCGCGCATTAGCTGATTTTCAAAAAGAAGGAAAAATCCGAGCCATCGGCGTTTCAAATTTCAATCCAGAGCGATTGGCAGATTTAGTGGCCTTTGGTAAAATGCCAGTCCAGATAAATCAGATTGAAATCAATCCTTTCCACCAGCGAGAAACAGACCTCGACAGCGCTAAGACAAGAGGAAATGTACAGCTGGAAGCTTGGGCGCCATTTGCCGAAGGACGAAACGGTATCTTCACAAATGAGGCACTGCTTAAAATCGGCAACAAATATAAAAAAACTCCTGCACAAATTATCTTACGCTGGATTTTTGAGCGCGGCATTGTAAGCCTTGCGAAATCTGTCAAAAAAGAGCGCATGGCCGAAAATATTGACATTTTTGATTTTGAATTGTCAGATGACGATAAGACACAGATTGCCCAACTTGAGACTTCCAGCAGCCAGTTCTTTAATCATGATGCCCCTACCAGTGTTGATTATTTTGCAGAATTAGTTAAAGAGCGTGGAATTTAGGCGCTGATGGCTGGAGTTTCAGGTGTTTTTCTTAAAACCTTGCAAAAATAAAGAAGATGCGGAAGGACCACATTCCGCATTTTCGTTTATTTCTTTGCTTGAAATTCAATTATGAATTCTAATCAAAAATCAGTTTTGTAATTGCTAGAATCGGTCGCATGTCTTCTTTTGATAGACTCTCAACTTGTCTAAACATCCTCGCATTATAGTCAACAGCTACAAGCTGGTCTAGCAAAATCTGACCAGAGCTTGCGGCAGAGGTTTTAGCTAATCCATAATAAAAAGGATAAACTCGTGCTGTATTGCTTATAGGCGCAAAAACTGCAATGTTTGAAGTGTTGCTTATCAAAATGTTAGACAAACAGAGATAAGGTCTGTAACCAGCTTGCTCATGTTTTTCTCTTTGTTTCTCATACTCTGGGATAAGCTGAAAGTATTTTTGCTTGAAAATAAAACAATTTTTTAAAATTGGCTATCCAGCATGATTTCAAACATTATATATCTCCTTGAATTTTTTCAAAAAGTTCAAATGTATGTGTCGAAAAACCATCTTTACAAAATCTTTACATCCCAACCTAAATCTTAACACTGCCTTAATCTCGCAAATGCTAAAATTCAGCTAAAGAAGGAGTTTCAGATTATGGAAATATTACTGATATT
>JAITVN010000049.1 GCA_031285775.1 Streptococcaceae bacterium
TTCAGGGTCCCTTTGTCAAAAGGAGAAATCGATAACACGCGTGCTTCTGGAATGGTAATAGAAGACAATTGTTTCAGAGGTGTCGGCACACCATAATAGTCCACATTGATACGATCCAAAAGGCTGGCATTTGCGCGTCCCGCTCGGATCTGTCCAAGATTGCGCTGAAGATTCTGCACAGAGCCTGCCATCTTGTCTTTTGCAGTTGAAATAAGTTCGTTTGTCATTTTTCTTGTATCCTTTTTCGAAGTTTGTTTATTCTACAGTAGTACCGATGTTTTCACCCAGAACCACACGTTTGATATTGCCCATCTCCTTCATGTTGAAGACAACGAGTGGAATATGGTTGTCCATAGACATAGTTGAAGCCGTGCTGTCCATGACGTTAAGCCCTTTGATGATCACATCCATGTGAGTCAAATGCTCAAACTTCACCGCATTTTCAACCACATTCGGATCCGCGTTATAGACGCCGTCTACACCATTTTTGGCCATTAAAATAACATCGGCATTAATTTCAGCTGCGCGCAGGGCTGATGTCGTATCTGTAGAGAAATAAGGAGAACCAGTGCCTCCGGCAAAAATCACAATACGGCCTTTCTCAAGATGACGCTCAGCGCGACGACGAATATAGGGCTCCGCCACCGCTTTCATCTCAATCGCTGTCATCACGCGTGTATCCACACCAAGCCCTTCCAGAGCGGACTGCATGAAGAGTCCATTCTGAATCGTTGCCAGCATCCCCATGTAGTCAGCCTGAGCTCGCTCCATACCTGCTTTTTCGCCAGTAATCCCGCGCCAGATATTGCCGCCGCCGCAGACAATTGCAATCTGTGCACCCAAATCATGCACTTCCTTGATTTCTTTTGCGATTTTGATTGCTGTTTCTGGGTCAAAACCGAAGCCCTTTTCTCCAGCCAGCGCTTCGCCCGAGAGTTTGAGTAAGACACGTTTATATTTTAATTCTGCCATGTTACACCTATCTAATTTATTCTCCTCCATTTTACCATAAAAAACAAGATGTGAGGCGCGTCCGTTTTGAAATTAAGAAATAAGAGAAAGCTGGCAGGTGGGGCTGGCCACGCCGAAGATTTCGCTTATTTATTACTTTCTGGCGCACAGAATTCAATTAAAAAACTGTCGCGTGGACAGTTTTTTAATTTTGATAAAAATGAATGAGGAAACAAGATGTGAAACACGCCCTTTTTGAAGCGTAAAGATTTAGGAAGCTGTGGTTCTGCCTGATGGGCAGGTTCTCAGCTTACTCACAGAGAAAGCGATGCGTAAACGGATAAATCCGTAACGCCCTGCTTATCTAATTTTCTAGCTTCAGGCGCGTTGAACTCAATGAATGTTTCACTACTCGAAAAAACCGGCAATCAGAATCCCTAAGCAGACAATTAGAAGAATTATCCCAATAACAATATAAACGCCTGAAACATTTCTAAAACCAGCAAGAATCGGATGCTTCAGCTCGCTTGCCTTCTCCAGCATGGCATAATTCGGATCAACAATGGATTTTTTTCCGTACTTCCATATCATCTCAGCTGGGAAAATTTTCTTGTTCACCCGCACGTCGCCGTTGTCTTCAATTAGAATATCATTGCCCATCCAGGTCAATGCCGCACCGCCGCTGATAAAAAGATTTGCGCCGTGCGTTTCTTTGAAATGCGTCACGTCCGCAGGCGTCATATAAAGCTCAATCTGCTCATTGATCGGGAAATAACGTAATTTACCATTTTCATAATGACAGACCAATGTTGGCCCGCCAATCATTTCCGCTTTGACTATTTTGGGATAGATTGTCATTTGTCTTCTCTTTCACTTTTTAAAACAAGGAAGCAATCCCGAATATTATGCCGATCAACAGGCAAATGCCCACGAGAATCCAAAGCAGTGTCAGTCGCTTGAAGCCTGTAACAATCGGATGCTTAACAGCTGGATCATCATCATTCAGCAGTCCGGAATTTGAACTGGTCAGATGCTTCTTCCCGTATTTCCAGAGCATTTCTGCAGGAATTACTTTCTTATTGACCAGCACATCGCCGTTGTCTTCAATCAGGATATCATTGCCGATCCAGGTCATGGCGCCGCCCATAAACAAGTTCGCACCATGCGTTTTTTTGAGTCGTGTCAAATCCTCAGGAAACATGAGCAGGTCAATCTGCTCGTTAATCGGAAAATAACGCGTTTCGCCATTATCAAATTCACACTGAAGCTCTGGTCCAGGCAGCATTTCTGCCTTAATACATTTTGGATAATCAGCCATTTTCTTCTCCCTTCTTTCTTGCTATTTCCTATAGGACTAGTTTGGCAATTAGCAGCCCAAGTCCAAAAACTGTGAAAAGGGCGCCGAATGAAAATCCGAAATACAATCCTATTGGAAACAGCACGTTCGAGCGATCCATTTTCTTTGAGCTTCTGTAAGTGTTAAATGTTCTGACACTGTAGAACAGCTCCCACAATCCTGCCAGCAGCATGACGACTGCAAACACAAACATAATACTTGATGACATTTTCCTTCCCCCCTTTTTTTAAATAGCATTCGCACAAGCGCGCGGATTTTTTAATTGTCAAATTCTAATTCTTTTTTTGCTTGTTCTTTTGTCAAAATCCGCGCAATGTTATCTGATGGATCTTTGACAAGATAATCGCCGAATTTGCCGTGCAGCTTGTCTTCAACAACCAGTGTATCTGCCTTATCTGAGTTAGTAATTCGATAGACAGGTTTTGTCTTGTCATCGATCCAGCTTCCATCCGTATTTTCGCTAAAATTTGTTGCAATTTCTTCAGCCCACCAGATTTTTTTCTGATCAAAAGCGGATTTGACCCAACTATCTTCTGGATTTTCTCTGCCGATTTGCCAGACTTCCACTGCTTTACCATTTAATTTCGCGTTCATGATTTGTGTCCTTCCTATTAATTCTAAATCTTTTTCGGCTTGTTTCTCTGTCATGAGAAGTAAACTGTCGTCTGCGCGCCGTCTGACCAGATACTTGCCGAATTCGCCGTACACCGTGCCTTTTTCCGTCTTAATGCCAATCGCGTTTTTTCGGTTTGACTCTGTCTTTCGCGTGCTTCCGTCCGGCTTTTTTTCAACCCACCAGACTTTATTTTGCTCAAATGCTTTGTGAATCCAGACAAATTGCGGGATTTCTTCTGAGATTTTCCAAACCATTACTTCTTCACCTTGGTACTTGATTTCTATCAGTGGTAGCCTCCTAAGCTTCTCCTCCAACGTCTCCGTTATCTTTTCACTGTTTTTCCAGAGTTCCTCGGCCGAGTAAACATCGAAATCATTCAGAATCAGACTTCCGTCTTTTTCAATCTTGATTTGATAGGTTTGTGCACTACCTCCAAAAAGACCGAAAAGTTTGTGATGCGGCTGGATACTTGATCCCATACCCGCCATCAGATGCGGGTGCATCAGATGCAGATCCAAATTATCAAATTCGAGCCTGAGCATTTGATTTGAGGTCTGGGTAACCTTGACAATTTTAGGAAATTTTTCCATGGGTTGCCTGACTTTCTATCAAATTCAAGATTTCATGAAATCCTTTGACACTTTGAATTATAGCAGAATATTCGGCTGATAAATCGAAATATCCCATATCTGCATATTTCATTTTGATAAACTCTCCAATTCTTTATCTCCAACGTTCTCCTCTTCAAAACAGCCCAGCGTACCAAGGATGTCATTGCATTCTTTCATGACTTCAAGCCCTGATTTATCGCCCATTTTATAACGATAAAAACCCTTATTGTAGCGCAGCATGAGCTTTTCATAAAGGAAATCGATGGAGATGTGAATGCCGTCAAGATAATTGATATATTTCAAAGCCAATCGGAAATTCTTGCGCTGAATGAAGATGGAAATCAGATTCAGCGTCGTGCGAATGACCAGCTGATTGTTGAGGCTGATATTTTTATAGAATTCAACCCGACCCAAGATGGCGGCCTCCACCATATTCAGCGTTGCGTCGTTAAAGAGCTGAATGCAGTTTGAAAAAGCCCAGAGTTCATAGCGACCCCAGTCTTCTACCGACATCAAATAATCTTTCAGATAAGCCATATCGTCCCTCGGCATCGAAAAATCGGCCAAATTAGACAGCACGGTCTTCACGACAATGCAATTAATTCGCGGGTAACGTTTCTGCGGCTCGGCTTTGTGCCTGGCTTCCCAGTCTTTTAAGATCGCACGCACTTTGGCAGTATTTCGAGTATCTACGGCCTGCGCCAATTCCTCGCGAAAAGCATATTCTTCCGACAGCGAAAAATTGTCATAAATGCTCTCAAATTCGTCCAGCGTGACAGAAGTATTTTCCAGCAGACGCATGAATTTATCAATGGTCATACTGCTCTCGCCACGCTCAAAACGTGAAATCTGCGATTGGGAAACCTCACTGTCAGCCACATCCGTCATGGCCAAATGCTTGGATTTACGAATGGCTTGATAAACTTGGCCGGATTTTCCGATATTTTTGATGAATTCTTTTTGACTATGCATATATGGGTATTATACCATAAAATTTTACAAAAAAACCTGCTTTACAGCAGATTTTCAAAGATTCATATTAGTGTTCTACTTTTAGTTTTTCAACATCTCGAGCAATCATCAACTCTTCATTCGTTGGAATGACGAGCACTTTCACTTTCGACTCTGGGGTTGAGATAATGCCGTCAGCCCCGCGTACATTCAGCTCAGGCACAATTTCCATGCCGAACCATGACAAGCCGCCGACCACATCACTTCGCACATCGGTGTCGTTTTCTCCGATTCCAGCTGTAAATACCAATGCATCTGCTCCGTTGAGCACACCGAAATACTGAGCAATGAACTTTTTCAGCCGGTCAACAAACATTTTGTAAGCCAGAATCGCCTTTGAGTTACCTTCATCCACTGCCGCCCATAGATCGCGCATATCGCTGGACAGCTCAGACACGCCGAGAATTCCGGATTTGTTATTGAATTCGTCAATCAGCTGCTGGGCCGATTCCAAATCTGGACAATTTTTGAGCAGATAAGGAATAATTGAGGCATCCAGATCGCCCGAACGAGTGCCCATCATAACGCCAGCCAGTGGTGTAAATCCCATCGACGTGTCAATAGATTTGCCTCCTTTAATGGCAGTAATTGACGCGCCATTCCCAATATGCGCAGTAATAAGCTTCAGCTCAGATAAGGGCTTGCCCAGAACTTTTGCGGCTTCATGCGCCACATACATGTGAGAGGTGCCATGAGCACCGTATTTGCGAACCGCATAATCCTTGTAATATTTTGTTGGAATAGGATAGCGATAAGCTTCCTCAGGCATCGTTGTATGAAAAGCCGTGTCAAATACTGCGACGGCTAATGCATCCGGCAGCAAAGCTTGAAAAGCCTCAATCCCAAGCACATTGGCTGGATTATGCAAAGGCGCAAGCCCTGAAATAGACTTAATTTTCTCCAAAACCTCAGGCGTCACAATCGTCGAGGCATTGAAAAACTCACCGCCTGCCACCACACGATGGCCGACGCCTGTAATATCTCGGAAATCATGAATCAAGTTAAAATGAATCAGTTCATCCATCAAAAGCATGACAGCCTGACCGTGGTCAGCAATATCGATCTCGCGCTCATGCGTTTCACCGCCAAATTTTACAGTGGACAATGAATTCTGAAGACCAATGCGCTCAAAGATGCCTTTTGCAATGACATGCTCTTCAGGCATATCGAAAAGCTGCCATTTTAAAGAGGAAGAACCTGCATTGACAGCAAGTGTTTTAGACATGATGATTTGCTCCTTCTGAAAGCGTTTAATGAAACTAGTTTAACATATTTTTGGGAGAATACAAAATCTGAGAAATTCTTGTTGTAACTGCGGCAGCCATTGCTGATTTATTCAAAATCCAAATTTATAAGAAGATTTCATTTCCGAATTGTCAAGACAGCAAGTGCACCTCCTGCCGTCGGATTTTCCAGCAGTAACTGTCCGCCCATCTTGGAAGCTACAGCATGAGCGAATGCGAGTCCAATTCCATGATGCTGATTTCCTCGGCCGAATCCCTCTGAATAAAACAATTTATGCGCATTTTCCAAGGCACTGTCAGAATAAACCGGACCATTGTTCCAAACTTCAAAGTGCAGCTGGGACTTGTCTTCTTTAACTGTCAGCAGGACAAATTCTGCATAGTTACAGGCATTCTCAAGCAGGTTCATGAGAGCACGTTCTAAGTCCAACGCATTCCCTTGAATCTCTTTCTGACGGCATGAAATTTGCCAGTGAAATTGAAATTGAGTCTGTTTGGCTTCCGCGAGAGCCTCCGCCTTATTAGACAATCGGTCTAAAAATTCTGTCAACTTGAATTCTTCTTGAGATTTATCGTCCGCGCTTAACAAACGTGTATAGTTGATCATTTCAGCAAAGTACTGCTCGAAAACCGCCAAACTATTGTTCATTGACTGTAGAAAGCTTAGCTGCTGAGAGCTCAGTTCAGTCATTTCCAGCAGCTCGATATTTCCTTTTAGCACCGTTAACGGCGTCTTTACATCATGAGAAAGGGCTGCAACTTGAAATGAGAGGTCCTGCTTTTCTTTTTGTTCTGCTTCAATCAGTGCGGCCAATTCCTCACTCTTTTGATACAAATGCGACAATATGTCTTCAAACTCAGTGATTTTAGAACTTCTCCTTGCCTCATTTTCCGTCCTTTCACCCATCTGCTGAGAAATTTCCTGAACCGCTCGAAAATTCTGAGAAAGTTCATGACCAAGTTTTGCAACAGCATATACAATAATTAACAATAGACCTAGTATCAGAAAGACAAAACTGAAATTATTGTATGGAATCTGCCGCAAAGCATGGCTTGTGAACTCTGGTATGTCGTTGTATCTCAAAACAACAGCCAGCTGGTGATTGCCCAGAAACTTATAATGAACTGTTCCTGCCTCCTTGTCTTTAGACGCAAGAAAGGTCGCTTCAAACCTGGGAAAATCAGCCGCAGCGGCTCTCCCTGCGACTCTTTTTCCACTGCTGCGCTCAAACACAGCGTAATCATACGGAGAAGCATCCAATGCTTTTACAATGGTTGATTTACCTGTACTCGCCCCCAAGGAAAAATGGATGCTTTTAGGCTGTGTCAGCTGTCCCGACAAAGTTAGAAACGCTGAAATCGCAAGGAGCGCAGCCAACAGCAAGACGCCGCCGACAATAATTTCAGCGGCTGTTTTGTAGATACGACGCCTGATAGAATACTGCCTAGTCATGCCATTGATACCCTAATGTACGCACTGTCTTGATAGGAGAAAAATCATAAATCGAAAATTTTACTCGAATCTGATAGACATACTCAGATATTGAGCGAAAAAGCGCATTTGCCTCCTGACTGTACACTTTGTCATAAATCTCTTCACGGCTGTAGATTTTGTTGGGGCGTCTGGAAAGCAATTCTAAAATGTCGTACTCACGACTGGTCAGCGCAACAAGTTGTCCATTTATGTATACCTGTCTGTTTTCAAGATAAAATGTAACAGGACCAAGATGACGAAGAGGCTGCTCAAATTCTTGGACAGCTCGTTTACTTCTCTCCTCGCGCCTCAGATGCGCTTCAACTTTTGCAGACAGCTGCCTAATGCTGAAAGGCTTGGTAATGTAATCATCTCCGCCGATTGTCAGTCCTTCAATGATTTCATTTTCTTGATCCTTCGCACTCACAAAAATAATCGGCGTTGAAATTTGCTTGCGAATCGACCGACAAATTTCTCTGCCATCGACATTCGGCATCATAATGTCCAGTAATATCAAATCAAACGCTTCAAAATCTGATATTCTGAGGGGCAGAAAAACCTTCTGTCGAGTGGTCACCTGGTAATTTTTCATCTCTAGCACCGTTCGCAGTAGTTTCAAAATCTCTTCATCATCGTCAATCGCAAGAATCTTGTACATTCTTTTATTATATGATATCTGCGAATGAAACACAAATGAGAGAAAGATAAACTATCCCTTATTCAAGTACTGCGCGTTTGTATTCATTGTTTATTTCAATCGCAAAAGCCTGATTCGGTGACGTCTTCTTAATGGCGTGAATTTCTCCATAATCCCATTCTTCCCGCTTGTCATTTTCTTTGGTGCCTTCCCAGTCAATCTTTCCCCATTCTGACTTTGGAATTTCTTTACCTGTCTTGGGCTCAAAAACTTTTGTTTCAGCCAGAGTGTCTAAATATTCACCCAGTTCAGCCTCTGCAACCGGCTGATCCGTTATTCTATACATTGATTTCCCCGAAAGAATTTTCCTAACATCGTGACTGTCAATCGAAAAGTCTGTGTTTGTGTAAGGAAAGTTCTGCAAGCTCATAGTTTTCCCAGAGGCAACTTCTCCTGCCGGCAAAACTAGAAAATACTTGTCATTGACGCCGATGCAAAGCTGATCGTCAGCATCGCGATAAAGATTATTGAAAGCCAGCGTGTTAACGGAAGAATTCTTATCCTCAGGTTTTACTTTGAGAAGCTTGTAAAATTTCAAACGAACGCCAGTAATTTGACTTTCCGCCACTTCCGTGTTTGTAATTGAATAGTCAGTCTGTTTATAAGTAAAATTTTGATAACTGCCCGTCCTGAACTTGACTTCCGAAACATGGCTACAGCCTGTCAACAAAGTCATAAGCATTAATATAGCGACAATTAAGGTTTTTTTCTTCATGATGAACTCACTTTCTGAATATTACAGTATAGTATAACTTTACAAGTTCAGAATTTGTTCAGAATGTAAGTTCGAGCACTATAAAAAATCTCGATATAAAACGAGATTTCAGATTGTAGACAAACTATAAAATATGAGTATTCCATTTACTTGAAGCCAAAATTTCCAGCTTTAGTGAAGTGGAGAAAAATCGTGCCAAAAGGCTGTACAAAGAGGCAAAATGCGAGACCTCGGTCTCGCATTTTAGAAGTCATAACCACCCGTCAAACGGGTGGCTTGTACCACGGGTGTAACCCGTGCATACTCACTGCGCCTTAAGACGCTAGCCTTCACAAAAAGCGTTCAGGCTCATTGTGTTTGACGCT
>JAITVN010000110.1 GCA_031285775.1 Streptococcaceae bacterium
AACATAAATGAAATATCATCCAGCTTTCCTGTATTCCAGCTGGCAATCGCAGTTGCCTCTTCAAGATTTTGGCAGCTCATAAAAATGCCTGTCACGGATTCTAAGTTTTCTGTGTTCCAATTTCTTAACGCTTCCAAGTGTCGTATACCAGTTGCTGAAAACATGCTTCCCATGTTCACTATATTGTGCACATTCCAATTTGCCAGGGCGCTGAAATCCTCCAGCTGCTCACAGTTGTCGAACATTGCAATGGTGCTCCTAGCAATATTCATGTTCCATCGAGCCAATCCCTTTACATCCTTTAAACTTTCACATGAGGAAAACATTTCGCTGAAGTCATCCACTCTAGAAACATCCCAGTTTGCCAGTGCATCAACGTTTATAATGTTCGAGTGCTGAAACATTTCACTCATATTTTCGATATTTGAGGTATCCCATGTGCTCAAGTCATTGAGATTCTCTAGTTTTTGACAATCCCTAAACATCCCCTTCGTTGATTTTGCTTGGGAACTATCAATCCCACCGAGTCCTTCAATCTCTCTTAAATTCTCTAAGCCTTCAAATAATCTCTCGCTATAAGCTGGCAGAGATACCGGCTGTTCAAACACTATTTTCTCAATTGCACGGCCGTAATCAGTGGCATCTGTATTATACCAAGAACGATTATCATCTTCTTCACTTGATTCAGGTAAAAATCCACCCTCTGTGAATGTGAGCGTTCCTGTGCTTTCCTCGAACTTCCAGATAATTCTGGCAGTTCCATCCTCCCATACTCCTGTTTCGTCATGCGCTGCCTCTGTTACCTCAGCTGAAATCTTACTTCTGCCATTGGTGGAAGTGCGATTTTCTTTAGCCTCGACTACTGAACTGCTGACCATCAAAAAAATCAGCGCTGATGCTGCACTCAGCCACTTTTTCCCAGATTTCCAGCTCCGCCAATTTACATTTCTCATGTTAGCCCCATTTATTATTTATATATCTTTCGATATTCTAATTCAAAGTCTCATTATAACATAATAAAATGAACAAATCTTCAAATTAAGCAAAAGTTAGTATGCGTTTTCGTGTTGACTTCTTATAGGATTATCTATAACAATTCAGCTCAGATTATCATTAGGGAGGTGGTGATATAAAATGAGAATTCGATTAATCTTCGAAATCTGACAGAACTTCAAATAAAAAAAAGCCCCCTCAGGTTTACAAAGAGGACGATACCCGTATAAAAAATTTCCCATCAATGCCCCAATCTATGATTTGAATGAATACTTTTTTTGCTTTTCATTGATATTTCTAGATATTTTCAATGCCGTGGGGCTGACCATTGTGACATACCGCTTCAATTCGATAGCCGTCTGGGTCAATGACAAAAGCCGCATAATAATTCTCATGGTAATCTTTTCGGTAACCAGGCGCACCATTATCTGTCCCGCCATTGACCAGAGCAGCTGCATGCCATTCATCTACTGCCTGATTTGTTTTCGCCTGAAAAGCAAAATGGAAAGGATAAGGCTCGCCCACGTGGATCTCAAAATCGCCGAATGGATCGTGGCTGATTCCATCTGTGAAATTCGCTCCCTTTTTCCATGAATGGTGAATTTTGTAGCCGAGCGGCGCCAAAGCCGTTTGATAGAACTGAATCGACTTCTTGCTGTCTTTGACTGCAATTCCAAAGTGATTAATCATAAAAATTCTCCAATCTTTTATAATTGATGTTACACTTTATTCATCAATTTTGTCCGCTTTGTCCATTATCTTGCGCTGCGTAAGCTGCGCGTATCTCGGCTATTGTAGCAGCTTGAGGGTCATTTCGAGAAAAAACTTTGAGCACATTTCCGTCTGCATCAGTGACATAATTTTCACCGTCTACTCCTGGAGGAAAGGAAGTCCAGCCGGTATCTTCTCTCAATTTACCTTCTTCTCCAATGCTGTCAAAAAGCACAACTGTTGCATCAATGTCCGCGTCCGTGACGCCTCGGCTCGCGTCGGGATTTACAAAAACTTCTTCAAATTCGGCTTGAGTGGGAAAAGCCTCTAGAATCGACTGAATGGTGCCGTTCTGATGCTCAGACTGGGCTGCAATTTGTGTGACTTTCACCTCTTTCTTGCTTAAACTATCTGAATCTGCAGTCTGAGTAACCGTGCTCAGATAAAACGTCGCAGCAAGTGCGGGAAGTGTGAGCCACAATAGTTTTCTTTTATTCATTTTCTTTCTCCTTTTGGAATAGCATTCGCGCAAGCGCTCGGCCATAAAATTTAGTTAATATTATTGCGTCATTATTTTTTAAATTCATTGATTTTCTTGTTGATTATCTTTATTTCAAAGCGGTAATAAAACCAGATTCCAGCATAACAGATGATGTACAAGATAACAGAGACCGAAACTGGTAAGATGAAGTAGAACCAAAGGATGACATTATATACATGCCCCCCAAAAAGAAAATAAAAGGGCTGTAGGAAGGGGGAAAAGAAATCTACCCCTCCTCCTCTAGGAGCATAACACTGTAGTATCCCAAGTAGAGAGAATATAAGCGTACTTGTAAGGAAGTGGAAAAGTGTCACAAGCTTCAATCCTAATTTTCCCTTTTTGAAGAGTAGAAAAGTAGTGTAGGAAAAAAAGCCGACCATGCAGTAGATAAGAACAGCAAACACAAGTTGACGTCTAGGAGCGTATCCATTTATTCCAAAAGGGGTTAATAGATTAAAGTAGGTTCCAAAATACCAATTTCTACGGAACAGGTAGGCCAGGACCGAAAGAACAGTAAAGACTGAAATCGAGACAGCCATTGTAAGGAGCAAAGGCTTGACGTGTTTTGCCATGGCATTCAACAATGATTTAAGACGGATTGTATCAAACAAGGATTTAAACTTTTTCATAGTCCGAAATACTCCTTTATTTTTTTCAAGTAAGATCGCGAAGAGTAGGTGAATTGGCCATTCGTGAAATTAATTTTGATTTTCCCGCCGAAAGTCAGGTCAAAAAACTTGATTTTATCTGCATTGATAATTTCCGAATTGCTGATGCGAAGAAAATTTGTAGGTAGCTTTTCTTCTATATTTGTCAGACTCTTGGGAATCACAAACTCCAGCTGATCATCCGTCACAGCATAGACTTTCTTATCTGAAGCATAAATTCTGTTAATCTTTGAGAAGTTCAGCGTGTATTTTTTGTCCAAGCGACTGCCGATTAACTTGAAGTCCAGGTGTTTCATCTGTTTGATGAGGGAATCAAGCTGCGGTGTCATTTCTCTTACTTGGAACTCAACTTCATCTTCTGGAAGGTTCGGGTTGAAAATTACTGTAACTTTCATAAGTTCCTTTCAAATTTTTTCTGCTACTTTTTTCTGCATAGACATGTTTCATAGTTATGAGACTAGTTTAACAAATTTATTCAGCCTTGTCTTGCATTTCTGACAGTTGGTTAATTTTTTTAGATAACTGGTCTTTTTCCTATGAGAAAATCAATCGTTTGAAAGAACTCACTTTTCCGCACTTTGATTGTCGCTACTTTCCACAGGCTTAAGTTCCACACTGCTATCAGTCATTTGATAGAAAAAACTTACTTTAAGCAGAGTTTTATCTTTCAAGTCAATGATTGTACGACTTCCTTCTCTTTCCTTTTCATCAAAAGATTCAATGCTGAGGCTGCGCATTCTTTCTTTACCATCCTTAATAAGATTTCCATTCCAGTCAACATCGATCAAAGTGACCTGTGTCGGCTTTCCGCTCGAATCCAGCCGTTTCCACTCCCCATGATGTTCAATCTCGTATTTTCCAGCTGGAATCTGCTTGCCGACGATGAGATTTATCGGCCCGTCAAGCTTAAAATTTGTCAGAGGATCAAGCCTTGAAGGTGTCAATAAAAGACTCGAATGTGCTGAAAAACGAATCTGGTCATTTCCGCTGATAAAAATACTCTTCCCTGCATGCGCTGCGCTAATCTGTACCGTTGGAAAACTTTCGATGCTGCCTGCGAGAATGTGAACATCATAAAAACCTGACGGAATCCCAAGCTGCTTGGCAGTCTTATCTTCTCTCTTTCCTGTGTGCGTCAGCTCTTTTGTTTTATCCTGAGCATTCAACACATCACGATAAGTTAGGACCTGCATTTTGTCAGCCATGTTCATTCTGACCAAAATGACAGCCGCGAAAATCAAGAGGATAACAAGCACTGGCAGTAAATACTTGACTTTTTCTTTCATGTTGCCTCCTTCTTTAGTCAAGTGCCTTTAGTTTGACAACAAGATTCTTCGGCGGCAAACTATAGAGCGCTTCGACAAATTGGTTTTTCCGTAACGTGAAAACAATTCTTCGATGCTTCCCCTGACTGGAATTCGTATTTTCGACATTCCCAGACACTAAATAACCCTCTTTTGAGAAATAAGCGTTTCCTATTGATACATCTGCTTCCTTAACTTGCATTTTTGATCTCTTTTTGATAACTGGAAGATTTTCAGTCACTAACTCATACTTGCCAGCAGGGATCTGGCTTCCCTCATAATAAAAACCCTGCGCCGGAATAATATAGTACATTTCCTCACCTTTGCCTTCAGTCTTCAATGCTTCTATTTTCGATGGTTTAAGCACAAGACTGCCTTTTTCAGAAATTTGGACCTTCTGTCCATCACTCAGCATGATGTTTTTGCTCGGCGTGTCTTTGTTTATCATAATATTTGCAGTGATCATCGCGTCCGAGTCAGTGGAAATGTCATAAATTCCAGCTTTCATGTCTTCTCCAACGACAAATTCTTTCTGGCCTTGCGCAATGAGTGTCACAGCTTCCGCAGTGTTTTTAAAGTCACTTTTTCCATTACTGCTGAGCCTTTTTACCTGACGCTGCAGCTGCGCATTGGACAGGCGCTTAGAAATCTCACGATAACCGAAAAATCCGACAAATAGAAGGACAATCAAAGCAAAGATCAGATTATTCCGTAGTTTCTTACTCATTTTTCACCAGCCTTCCATCTTCCATGTAAATGATCTCATCTGTCAGAATTTTTAAATCTTCTTCATTGTGACTGGCTATGATTATCGTTGCACCGCGTGCCTTTTCTGTCAGCAAGAGCTCCCGAATCATGGCCACACCTTTCTCATCAATCGCATTGGTCGGCTCGTCCAAAAGCAGCAAATCAGGCTTTTCAAAGATGGCTTGAGCGATATTGGCGCGCTGCTTCATTCCCAATGAATACTGACGAATTTTCCGCTTCTCACTCGGCTCCAAACCAACCCTTTTAATCGCTTCAGCAATGTCAGCGTCAGTTGCCACCTTTCGGATTTTTGCCAGAAGTTTCAGATTTTTCATCAAGGTAAAATCAGGCAAAACTCCAGCATTTTCAATCAGAATTCCCAAGTTTTCAGGAAAATCTATTTCCACGCCCAGCTTCTTTCCGTCAATGATGATTTCTCCATCCACACGAATAAGCCCTGCAATGGCACGCATCAGCATCGTTTTCCCAGCGCCGTTTCGACCCTTCAAGCCATAAATTTTACCCTTTTCAAAATTCAGACTGATTTGATCAAGAATTTGACGACCTTTCAGCTGCTTACTGACCTTTTTCACTTCTATCATAAAATCTCCTTCCTCTGCATGAGAAATTCTGTTGCAGTAATGACAAATAAACTCACAATGACAATTATCAATAAATTTTGCCGATAAAGGTTCATGAGCAAAAAATTTAATGGACCGAAATCAAAGAACATTCCTGCGAGTATCAAAAATGCGGCCGCGATGAGCGAAATCTCCACTGACAGATAGAGCTCTATCAGCTGCTGAATGCTTACCAGAATAATAAAAGCAAAGAGCGATACAAAGACATCCTGTCCATTTCTTGCGCCCGCAAAGAACAAAGCGAGGGTTACTGTAAGCCCAATGATCTTTGTATACTTATGCAGCCAATAATTGCGTCTGCTGGAAAATCGCGTCAGCACATTCACCGGATTATCGCTGGCGTAACCGAGCAAGACAAAGAATGGCAGGAGCTTCCCTGCGAAAAGATAAACTTTCGTCAGCAATTCGGCCGCCATCACATCCTCCGTTCGAATAAAATAAAGATTCTCGCCAAAAAGATGCTGCATAAAGATTCCTGCGCTTAAAACTAGCACCAACACTCCCCAACGAAATCGATTGAGAACTTTCATATTCTCTCCCAACGATTTGAAAAATAGAAAACCAGCAGAGCAGCCGCAAACAGACTAAGTCCCCAAAAGAAAAATTGCACAACTGGAAAGGCAAAAACATTATTATCCAAAAATCGACTCAGATAATCCTGATTAAGAAGGAAATTATCCGTCAGCCTAAATAAATGATAACTGGACTGGCTGACAGCGGCAAGTAGGACAAAACCACAGGATACAGCAAAGCGGTTCAGGCCGAAAAGCTCGCCCAGTTTTGAGAGCAAAAGGACGATTCCTAGAAATACAAACTTTTGAAGAATGATAACAGCAAGCTCAGCAATTATTTCAGCCGTCATTTTACCAGGTAAAAAGATAACACGTAAGCTCTGATAAAGGAATGACAAAGTGACAAATGCAGCGGCGCATAGAAATGCTTTCCCCATTTCTCTCGCCACGACTTTCTTTTTTGAGCCGGAACGAAGCGCGCGCTGCACAGATAGGACAGCATCCGCCTGGCTAAACAATAAAATAATCGGCGCAAATAAAATAAGCCACTTTGTCCAGCCAACTTCTATCAGCTGCGGAAACTCAATTTGGATAAACTCATTCTGGCTGACAATTGACAGATTGCTATTGAAAAAAAGAATTGTCAGAAGCAGCAAAATACCTACCAGATAAATGAGAAAAGTTCTATACCTCAAGTTCTTCCTCCCCTCTATTTAAGCCCCAGACAAACAAAATATTGATTGCAAAAAGAACGAATAAAACGAGCAAGATATGTTGAAGCCAGACATTGAACATCACAGCTAATTTTGGCTGAAACGCCTCTGCTCCCAAAAACTGAGGCAGGAAAAATATATAAATTAAACAGACAATCACGAGTGTTTGGTAAGATTTTCGGAAAATTCGACTCACATTAATTGTAAAAACTGAAAGCAATGACGCGAGAAAGCTGAAGGAACCCGCGTAAAGCAAGAAGGCTAAGAAGCCATGTTTCACTTGCCAGACAGCGAACTGCATCATCGGTTCTTTTATGACGGCCTCTTTCTGGCCTCGAAAAAAGTCAAACCATTTCATCGTTTCAATCGGAAATACAGAGATTGTGAGTTTCACAATCATTAGATTTATCAGCAGACTTAAGAACACCAAAAGAAAAGAAAATACGGCGGCGGATAAATAAGTGTACAGATAGTATTTTTTTCTCCCCATCCTGCTCAACACTGCGACAATCTGTCCGCTCTTAATGTCTTCGTCATGAGTTTTACCAACCGCTAAAAACAAATAGACTGGCAGAATCGCGATGATCATAAGCTGAAAAAGATGCGCATTTCCAACACTATTTGCGGCAAGAAAAGACGAAGCAAAAGCTTCACTTGTCACATTCCCCCATCTCAACTGATAAAAGAAATCCCATTGCATAATGACAAAGAAGGCTGAAAATACCAGCCAGAAGGAACGCGTCCAAAGAATGCGATGTGCATAATATGAAAAGGAATTGTCATTTTTCATCGTGATCTCCATTTCTATTTCTGCTTTTAGTCTAGCAAATACTGAGATATAAATCTCACAATTTTGATAGTTGGATCCAATAAAAAGATAGTTGGTTATAATTTTGGCCTCATTGGTTGTAAGTTGCTGAAATGAACAGGATTGGATTTGCGACACAATTAATCCTACGAATCGTAAAACGAGAAATTGCGTCATTTTCCGAAAAAAACAGGCAAAAAAGCGAACCGCTGAAACGATTCGCTTTTAGTCTCTCAAAATAACAGAAACTCAAATATTGATAGGCATCCCATCGGCCAACTCAGCGGTATCTGTAATCGCCTCGCCAAGCGTTGGGTGCGGCTGAATAGTCATCGACAGATCTTTTGCCGTCAAGCCGTTTTCAATTGCCAGAGAAAAGTCTGAAATCAAATCAGAAGCTCCTGGTCCTGCGATCTGAGCGCCGATTACAGCACCTTCCTTGGTTTCAGTGATCATGCGGATAAAGCCTTCAGCTTCGTCCATAGAAAGGGCTCGCCCATTTGCAGCAAAAGGAAACTTGGAAATCTTCACATCCGTACGGCCTTTCACATCATCGGGTGTAACGCCGACAGTCGCAAGCTCAGTTGAAGTATATGCCACAGCAGGCATTGCCAGATGCATATCCACAGCATTTGCTTCGCCGGAAATCGCGCCGGCTGCGATCTTACCCTGATAACTTGCCTTATGCGCCAGCATAGGTCCAGGCACGATATCACCAATCGCATAAATGTGGTCAACCGAAGTCTTGAAGGTATCGTCAACCTCAATCAGGCCTTTTTCTCCCAACTTTATGTCGGTATTGTTTAGGCCAATATTGTCCGTATTGGGCCGGCGTCCGATAGCAATCAGCAGATAATCGCCAGTGACGGTCTGCTCTTTGCCTTCGGCTTCGAATGTCAAGGTCACATCCTTGTCAGTCTGCACAGCTGAAACAGCTTTGGCCGAAGTGTGAATATCAGAACCAGCATTTTTCACGCGTTTAAAGATGATATCTGACATTTCTTTGTCAAAACCATTTAGGATGTGGTCAAGTCCTTCGACAATGGTGATCTTTGAGCCAAGAAGTCGGTAGGCACCACCCAGCTCAGAGCCGATGACGCCGCCTCCGACAATCAGCAAGTGTTTGGGGATTTCCGTCAAACCTAAAGCTCCAGTTGAATCCAGGATGCGGCCGCCGAATGGGAAAGGCGGAATTTCAATGGGGCGTGAGCCCGTCGCAATGATGCAGTTATTGAACTGAAGCAGCTGATGGCCATCAGTTTGCTCTACATTGATTGTCTGATTGTCCACAAACTCTGCTGTGCCTTTGATGACATCAATTTTATGACGCTTCATGAGCGCGGAAACGCCGCCTGTCAGTACATTGACGACTTTCTCCTGTTTCCATTTTTGAGCGGCAGCCCAGTCAAGCGTCACTCCTTTTGTGCTAAGACCAAATGGGCTTTGGCCCTCCTCTTCTTGTTTGCTCTCATTGTAGTGGTGGCCAACATTTATCAGAGCTTTAGAGGGGATACAGCCGATGTTCAAACAAACACCGCCCATCTTATCTTTTTCAATAATTGTCACTTTTTGCCCGAGTTCAGCCGCTCGAATAGCAGCTACATAGCCGCCAGGGCCTGAACCGATGACAACAGTATCTACTTCTGTGGCTTGTGCACCTACAACCATAATTTTACTTCCTTTCCTAATAGAATGGAGAGTATATTTCTCACCAGTTCATATTATTAACTGAGTTCGGCGCGCCAGATATATGAAAATTAGATAAAGCTTTCGGGAAGGCAAGCCTTCCCTTACAGCTTTCCTAAATTTTCATATATCTTGACGGGCGCCCCTCACATCTTATTTAACTGAGTTCGGTGCGCCAGCAATTGAGAAATAAGCGAAAGCTTCGGTGAGGCAAGCCTCCCCTGCCAGCTTTCTCTTATTTCTCAATTGCTTAACGGGCGCCCCTCGCATCTTATATTTCCATCATCATATAACTTGGGTCAGCAAGTAATTTCTTCAGATAATTAAGTGCTGTTTGTCCAGCCATGCCGTCTATCAGGCGGTGGTCATAGGTCATTGAGAGTTTCATGTTCTGTCCCACCACAATCTCACCGTCTGCATTTACTATCGGCTCTTTGACTATGGATCCCAGCCCTAAAATAACCACATCGGAGCCGTTGATAATAGGAGTGAACCAAGTGCCGCGAGCCGAGCCAAGGTTGGAAATCGTAATGGTTGAACCTTGCATTTGAGCTGGAGTCAATTTACCTTCACGTGCGGCATCTGCCAGTTCAGCAATCACCTTGGCAATTTCAAAGATAGACTTGTTCTCGGCTTCATGAATCACAGGTACATAAAGTCCTGTAGGTGCATTGACAGCAATGCCAAGTCCGACATGCTGGTGATAAATGATTTCCTGCTTGTCATAATCAACAGAAGCATTGATGTCAGGATACTTCTTTGCTGTTGCAGCCAAGGCTTTGGCGACATAAGCAAGATATGTCAGCTTGATGTCCATTTTAGCCGCGATTGGCTTGTATTCGGTACGATGCGCCACGAGTTTAGAAACTTCCACCTGATCAAAGTTTGTAACAGGCGGAATGACTGTGTGCTGGCGGGTCATGACTTTAGCAACCACTTTACGGGTCGGATTCATTGCTTCACTGTGGTCGCCGGATTGTACTGCTGCTGGAGCAGATTTTACAGTGGCGGCTGTTTGCGCAGCTGGCACAGATGCGGTTTGTACAACTTGAGCTGGAGCAGGAGCAGCGGTATGTCCATGCAGGTAATTATTGACATCTGCCAATGTCGTATGTCCATGACGTCCCGTTGCCGGAACTTTTGTCAAATCAACACCTTTTTCACGCGCATAATGACGGACAGAAGGCATCGCAAGCACGCGGCCTTCTGCGGTTGTCTTAGTAAATTCTCCAGGTTTTGCATTCTCTGCTGCAGCTGCGGGTGCTGGTGTCTGAACAGGAGCTGCGGTAACAACTGCTGCTGATGTTGGTGCAGTCTGCTTCGCTGCATTTCCAGTACCATTTCCATCATATTCAATCAGAGGGTCGCCGACAGAAACTGTCGTCCCAGCATCAACAAAAAGCTTAGTAATCTTACCGGAATAAGGCGACAATATTTCCTGCATCAACTTATCATTCTGAACCTCTGCTACAGGATCATCTTCTTTGACAGTATCACCGACCTTCACAAGCCAGTTGGCAATCTCACCTTCTGCCATGCCTTCCCCGATGTCAGGCATATCGAAAATCTTAGTGCTGCTTGCTGTATCAGGAGCAGCGGGAGCTGCTGGAGCTGGTGCGGCGGTGGCTGATGAAGTCTCAGCAGCTGAACCAGTGCCGTCCCCATCATATTCAATCAGCGGATCACCAACAGCAACAGTCGTTCCTGCATCTACAAAGAGCTTCGTCACCTTACCAGAATAAGGCGAGAGAATCTCCTGCATCAACTTATCATTCTGAACTTCAGCGACAGGATCATCTTCCTTCACTGTATCACCGACTTTCACCAGCCAATTGGCAATTTCGCCCTCAGCCATTCCTTCGCCGATATCAGGCATTTTGAAAATTTCAGTCATAACTCAGCACCTCTTTCACTTTATTCACAATATCTGTATCTTTGACAATCCAGTCATTTTCAGCCTGAGCAAACGGAAAGACAGAGTCAGGGCCAGCCACACGACCAATTGGTGCATCCAAGTCCAGCACAAAGCGCTCTGCAATTTCAGCCATCACATCCGCCGAAATTCCTGCAATACGCTGCGCCTCCTGTACAACCACAACATGTCCAGTCTTAGCCACCGTCTTGCCGATAGACTCAATATCCAGCGGAGAAACTGTGCGCAAATCAAGCACTTCCGCATTGATATTCTCCTTAGCAAGCGCATCCGCAGCCTTCAGCGCCAGCGGCACCGTTCCGCCATAAGCGATAATCGAAACGTCTGTGCCCTCCTTCACAACAGCTGCTTTGTCCAGCGGGGTTGTATAATAACCTTCTGGTACCTCGCCCTTCATTGAGCGGTAAAGATGCAGGTTTTCAAGGAACAATACCGGATCATTACTTTCAGCCGCCGACAACAGCAAGCCCTTTGCATCCGCCGGATTCGCGGGCATGACAACCCGCAGTCCAGGAATTTTCGCATAGAAACCCTCAATAGAATCTGCATGCATTTCAGGTGTCTTTGTCCCGATGCCGTAAGGCGTGCGGATAACAATCCCATTGTGACGCGTATTATTGAAACGATAGCGTGTCCGGCTCATCTGTCCCGCAATACTGTCAAAAGCTTCAAACGAGAAACTACCGAACTGAATTTCCATCAAAGGTTTGAAACCTTGAGAAGCCAATCCGATGGCAAGTCCAGCAATACCAGACTCAGCCAGAGGCGTATCGAACACGCGATCTGCGCCGTACTTCGCCTGTAAGCCATCTGTGGCACGGAAAACGCCACCGTTTTTACCGACATCTTCACCAAAAATCAAAGCCTTGTCATTCTTCGCCAGCGCCAGATCAAGGGCTTCTGTAATCGCTGCGATATAAGTTTTAACTGCCATCTTATTTGCCCTCACTTTCAAATTTCTTAATTTGCTCGGTCATCACTTGGCCAGGCACTTCAAGCGTGTTCTTAATGAAGCTGGAAATCTTCTGCTTCTCCACGCCGTTTGCTTTCTTGACATTCTCATCAATCATTGCGTCAAGCTCAGCAATATAATCATTTTCCTTCTTTTCGTCCCAAAGCTTCTTACAAGTCAAGAATTTGCGCATCCGAATCAGCGGTTCCTTCTTCCACCAGCTGTCAATTTCTGCCTGAGTACGATAGCGTAAAGGATCGTCACCTGCTGTTGAGTGAGGCTCCAATCGGTCTGTAATGGTCTCAATCACCACAGGACCATTTCCAGCCACTGCCCAGGCACGCGCTTCTTTAGCTGCCAAATACATCGCAATGGCATCATTACCGTCAACCACGATAGATGGCGCACCAACTGCCCAACCTTTTGCCGCCAAATGCTGCGCCGCCGTCTGAACCTTACGCGGCGTCGAAATCGCATAACCGTTATTCTGAATAAAGGCCACCAATGGAGCTTTGAATGAAGAAGCAAAGTTCAGTCCTTCATATGTATCACCCTGTGATGAACCGCCATCGCCAGTGTAGACAAATGCAACGGCATCCTGCTTTTTCTTCTTCAAGCCAAGCGCTACACCTGCTGCTTCAACATACTGAGCACCGATAATAATCTGCGGAAACCAAGAATTCACTGGTTTGCCGTCATCTGTCGTATACTCATTGCCCAGTTGATGTCCGCGAGACCAAAGCAAGCCTTTCCAAACCGGCCAGCCTTTGCTGTATATCTGTGGAAGGTCACGATAACCAGGGAAAAGCCAGTCCTGCTCTTTGAAAGCAAAAGCCGAAGCCATTTGAGACGCTTCCTGACCTGCAGTAGGGCCGAAAAATCCCATACGTCCCTGCTTTGCCAGCTTCATGCAGCGGATATCAATCTGACGCGACAAGAGCATGTTTTTGAACAACTGTACCAATTCATCATCCGAAAGACCAGCACGCTTCAAGCCGTCCTCATCGACGATTTTTCCGTTGTTGTCAAGAATCTGCAGCATTGGAAAAGCAGTGTCTTGCAGATTAATCTGTTTCCTGAAATCTAAGATTTCTTTAGAATTTACCATTTTTCTACCTCCTTAAGATGTGAAACACGCCCGCTTAGAAGCGTAGAAATTTAGGAAATCTAGGTTCTGCCTTTATGCAGGTTCTAGATTTATCTATTTTCCTAGCTTCTGGCGTGTTGAACTCAATTCCATATTACTTATTATCTGCTTGGAACAATTGCGAAAGCTCTTTATTATCAATTGTTCCAAAGTATTGTCCATCTTTATTTTTATCGAGAATTTTTAAGACCGAGGCTGGCTCAAAAGGAATCCCGATAAATTCTGACTTTATGTCCCGCCAGTCGCGCACACCCAAAAAGTCACCAACAAAGTCCACATCAGTTATTAAGCCCTTGTCTACATTTGCCTTCACATCAATCGAACCGCCAGCAAATTTGGCGTGATTCGTGAATGCAAATTTAGGGGACTCGCCGTAGTTCCAGTCCCAAGTAGAAAAGCGATTATCTCGCCAGTCATGGATAGCTGCTCTTTGCTCATCAGTCAAAACCAGCTCTCCGTCCTTGCCTTCATCTGTCAGGTAATATTGCAGCGCCTCCCAGAACTTCTGCAAATCAAGCCCTTCTGGCGCATAATCTTTTATCATTCCGACACGTGAACGCACTGACTTGGCAGCTTTCGAGACAAATTTTTCATCTGATACATTGAGGGAGCGAATCATGGCTTCAATGTCCGAATCCCAAAGCAGTGTGCCGTGATGCATCAAATAGCCGCCAACATAGCGCTGGGCATTGCCAGAAATCTTTTTGCCTTCGATTTCTAGATCATTTCGGCCAGTAATTTGAGCATTCAGTCCAACCGCATGGAGCGCATCATACATCGGTTTCACAAACTGTTTGAAGTTTACACCAGCAGCGCTTGACACAGGGACAAAGAATGTGAAACAAATATTTCCTAAATCATGATACACAGCACCGCCTCCTGAAACACGGCGCACAACTTGTACATCATGACTGTCAACATAGTCTTGATTGACCTCAGCAAAAGTGTTTTGATTGCGGCCAACGATAACCGCGCGTTTATTCTGCCAAAGCGCAAAAACTGGTTTTTCCGGCTTCAAATGATAAAGCAGCCAGGAATCCATGGCGATATTCTGATAGGCATCGCTGCCTTCATATTGGATAAATTGCAAAATTGAACCCTTTCTATGTACTCACTGAGTGGACAGGCCAGAAACTTATAACTTAACCGGCTTGAAAAACCGGTTAAAATTCATAAAAAATGAGGCAGAAAACTTTAACTGTCAAATTTAATTTACAATTCAATTTTAACAAAGTTCACATATTCATTCAAGTTTCCTGCCTGGAAAATGAAAAAAGTGCAACGATCTGCACTTTATTTGACACTTTTTGCATAATTATAGACTGTTTGTGCAAAAAATACGGCAAAAATTAATATTATTTTAAAAAAATTTTACAACTGAAAAATACAACTCTCATTGGACTTTTTCGCTTAAATATTCCCATCGATCATACTTTCCAGCTAACGCCTCATTCTTCTCATCGAGCATTTGCTGCAGCTCAACCAGCTTTCCTGCATCTGAACCATTTTTATTCATCTGATCAGAAATTACGGCCAGCTGATCTTCCAGTTGACTGATCTCATCCTCAATCACTGCCCATTCTTGCTTTTCCGCATAAGTCAAACGCGCTTTTTCAGTTTTAACGCGAGCATCCGTTTTCACTTTGACCGCTGCTGTAACCCTAGACTGCATCTCGGATTTAGTGCTTATATAATCACTGTAAGCGCCGAAAACATGTTTGATCTGACCGTTTTCAAAGGCCAGCAATTCGTTAGAAACCTTGTCCTGAAAATATCGGTCATGCGAAACCGTCAACACTGCTCCTGGAAATGTCTGCAAGAAATTTTCCAGCACAGTCAAAGTCGTAATGTCCAAATCATTGGTCGGCTCGTCCAAAAGCAGCACATTCGGCCGCTGCAGCAGAATTTTCAGCAAATACAGTCGCTTCTTCTCACCGCCCGACAACTTGCGAATGACCTCGCCGTGACGTGCCCGCGGAAAAAGAAACTGTTCCAGCAAATCTACCACTGAAGTCGACTGACCATCCGAAGTCTGACTGGCCGATGCCGCCTCTTCCAGAAAACTGATGATGCGCTTGTCTTCATCCTTCTCAGAAAGCCCGCGAATCTCCTGCGAAAAATAACCCAGCCGCACCGTTTCACCGATTTCCAGTGCCCCCGAAGTCAGTGCCAATTCACCATTAATGATATTGAGCAAAGTTGACTTACCCACGCCATTGTCGCCCACAATACCAATCCGAGAATCCGCCTGCACAATCAAGTCCAGATTGTCGAAAATCTTCTTATCAGGAAAAGCAAATCCAGCCTTCTCAAACTCAATCACCTTCTTGCCCAAACGCTGGGCTGTCAGATTAATCTGCATCTCCCCTTCTTTAGCGCCCGTCTTCAAGGAATCAGCCAAATCATCAAAACGATCTATCCGTGCCTGCTGCTTCGTACTGCGCGCCTGCGGCGACTTTCGAATCCAAACCAGCTCAGACTTATAGAGCTGCTCCGCTTTATGCCTGCTGGCCGACGCCTGCTCCACCCGCATTGCCTTCTGCTCAAGGTAATCCTGATAATTTCCCTTATACTCCTGCAGTTTACCATCCTCAAGCTCAAAAATTCGCGTCGCCACATGATCCAAGAAATACCGATCATGCGTCACAAACAACAGCGTTTTTTTACTCGATGTCAAATAATTCTGCAGCCAATCAATGACAGCAATGTCCAAATGATTCGTCGGCTCATCCAGTAGCAGCAAATCCGCCGGATTCACCAGCGCCTGCGCCAAATGCACCCGACGTTTCTGCCCGCCGGACAACTCGCCGATCTTCGCCTGCTCGTCCGCCAAGCCCAGCTTCGTCAAAATCGTCTTGACCTCCGCCTCAGCATTCCAAGCGTCCAGCCGTGTCATCTCAGCCTCCGCCAGCGACAATTTCTCCTGAAGTTTTGCATCAGAAGAATGCGCTGCCAAATCCGACAAAGCCTGTTCATAAGCCTTGATTGCGCGCGCCTGCGGCAGAGAATCATCCAGCACGGCCTCCAAAATACTATCCGACTCAGAAAAGTTTGGTTCCTGGGTCAAATAATTCATCCTAAAATCGGACGGCGCCTCAAAAGGCGACACATCCCCGTCGAATCCCGTCACACCTGACAGAACGTCCAAAAGCGTCGTCTTCCCAGCGCCATTCACCCCCATCAGCCCAATCCGGTCCAGCGGATGAATAATAAAACTCACATCATCGAACAGCAGCTTGTCAGCCGCCGATTTCGACAAATCCTTCACAATAAAATCAGCCATAATAGACTAATTATAACATGCCTCAGAAATTCTTGCTCAAGCCCATCTTTAATTGAGTTCGGTGCGCCAGAATTATTGAAATTAGATAAGCAGGGCGCTGCGACTTTAGTCGCTTACGCATCGCTTTCACTAAGCAGACTCTTAAAGCTTCAGCGTTTAGAGGTCGCTTTCCCCCTCGCGGGGTAAATTTCAATAATTCTTAACGGGCGTACCTCACATCTTTAGAAACAATTTAGAATTCCAAGAGAAACACTTTAAAAGCACCTGCTAAACTAATAGCATACAAAACTTCACAACACAAAACAAGATTAGAAGAAGGCAAAAAGTATGGAAACAGTACTCAAAGTCAATAACATCAGCAAACGCTACGGACAGCAATACGCGCTCAGAGACGTCAGCATGACCATCCAGCAAGGCGAAATCTACGGACTCATTGGGCGCAACGGCGCCGGCAAAACCACCCTCCTCAAACTCATCACGCGCCTCATCTTCGCCACAAACGGCAGCCTCTCGCTCTTCGGCTCCAGCACAGACCACGAGTGGACAAAATCCCTCAAGCGCACAGGGGCAGTCATTGAAAGCCCGGCAGCATACGACAATCTTTCGGCGGCACAAAATCTGGAATATTACTGCAAACTCCGCGGCATTCCCGACTCAAAAAAAGTCATCTCCGAAACGCTCGCACTGGTAGACCTGATTGACACCGGCAAAAAGAAGTTCAAATCCTTTTCACTCGGCATGAAGCAGAAATTGGGCATTGCCATTGCGATACTCTCCCGGCCAGACTTCTTGATACTCGATGAGCCGATCAATGGGCTCGACCCAATCGCTATCGCAGACTTCAGAAAGCTCGTGCTGCGCTTGAACCAAGAGCGGAAAATGACCATCATCATCTCCAGCCACATTCTGACAGAACTCTACCAAGTCGCCACCCACTTCGGCATCATTAACCAAGGCCAGCTGGTCAAAGAAATTTCCAAAGACGAATTTGACGCACTTTCTGAGGAGTATATCGTGCTGAAAACCGGTCAGGTCGAGCACGCCAGTCAACTCTTAAAAGACAAGACAAACTATCCTTTCAAAGTCGTTTCACAGGACCAGATCAACGTCTTCGGAAAGAATCACCAAATCGGCGAAGTCAACATTCTGCTGGCACAAAGCGGCATAGCAGTTGATGAAATCTATTACTTCAAACAAGACTTGGAATCCTACTTTACAAACCTGATTTCTGGCGATACACAGGAGGAAAACCATCATGATTAATACAATACGTGCAGATATATACAGACTCCTCTACTCAAAAGGATTCTGGATAACCCAAGCCATTATGGTACTCGTCGTCATCCCGTCTTTACTCACACAAACAGTTGGAAGAGTTGGTGTCAACGTTGGTGATGACGCAGAAAAGGTAGCCGCAACCGCCAATTGGGACGGTATTCATTCACTGATTAACTTTTCAGGAATGTCTAGTTTCCTCATTTACTTTCTAATTTCACTCTTTGTGGTTACAATTGGTCAGGATCTCTCAAAAGGACTTCTAAAAAATCTCTTTAGCTCAGGTGTGTCGCGGTCCCACTTTTTCCTCTCAAAATATCTGGTTTTCAACGTGATTGCGCTTATCCAGTTCGTCCTCTATTACGCTTTGACCTTTATCGTCGGCAGTATCGTTAATGGTGTCGGCAGCGGACCAGCCAACTTCCTCGGCAGATTTATCGGAGCCTTTGCAATGCAGTTGCTGCTGCTTCAGGCGGTATTCGCAGTTGGGCTAGTGATTCTCTACCTGACTTTTAAACCAGTCTGGTCCGTACTGACGATTATCATCTTTCCACTGGTCGTTGCAATTGTCGGCAGTGTCATGAAACTTGACTGGATGAAATACTTGGACTTTCAAGGTTCCATGGGATCGACATTTTCTCTTCCTCATAAGGAACTGATTGGACTCCTTATCTCGTCTTGTGCCGTATTAATCATTTGTGTCGGCGCTTCATATACCTACTTCCAGAAAAAAGATCTCTAATTTAGAAAGCGTTACAATTCATCTATGAAAAATGCAATTAATATAATTCAGGCGGACTTTTTCCGTCTGATTCGTTCAAGAGCCGTCTGGCTGACTGAAGCGCTCATGCTGCTGCTTGTCATCTGGCTTAATTCCATTCAGGAAGTCGGTACAATGGTAGGTGGAGGAGATGCCAAGAACACAATCACTTCCTGGGATGGGATTCATTCCATCTTCAACCAGTCAATTTCTGCAGAATACCTTATCTATTTTCTTACAGTTATCTTCATTCTCACTACTGGGGTTGACCTTTCAAAAAGCTTATTGAAAAATATTGTCAGCTCAGGCATCCCGCGCGAAAGCTATTTCTTCTCAAAATACCTCGTTTTCAACTTAATTTCCCTCCTACATTTTGTCGTCTATTACGCCATCGTTTTTATTACGGCAAGTCTCTTCAATGGTGTCGGTATAATTACGCCAGACTTACTCGGAAGATTCTTCGGCACGGCAGCACTGCAATATTTGTTTCTCCAAGCCATATTTGCTATTGGATTCTTCGTCTTATACCTGACATTTTCCGCTGTCTGGTCTGTTCTTAGCATTATCCTATTCCCAGCAATCATAAACATGATACATTTGATAACAAAAGCAGATTGGATAAGCTACCTAGATTATCATGACGCCTTAATGATTGCTCAGCAGCTCTCTCAAGGTAAAATGATGGGTCTTATCTTCTCGGCCATTGCAGCGATTATTCTTCTCATTGGCGGAACGAGCATGTATTTCCAAAGAAAAGGCCTCTAACATATAGTAAAGCCCCCCAGTTCACACGAACTGGGGCTTTTCATAGGGTTATTTCTTATAAATCTTACTCCGATGATCAATATCAAGAATCAAAATCAGAATTTCATTGTCTTGAATCTCAGCAATTAGACGGTAGGCACCAACTCTGTATCGCCATGCGCCTGACTTATCCGCAGTAAGCCCTTTTCCGTGCTGCCTAGGATTCTCAGTTCCCTCAAGATTCAGTTGAATCCAATCAAGAATGACGCTGGCATTAAACTTATCCATTTTTTTGAGAAATTTTTGGGCAGACTTTTCCAGCCGTACTTTATAAGCCAAGCTCTGCCCTCATTTCCTTCAGGGATAAACTTTCATCCTTCTTTTGATGCGAAGACATCGCTGCCTGATACTTTTGAAAATCACTTTGGTCTTCAAGCGCTTCAAGCGCCTTCTCTCGAATCAATTCAGAGACACTCAGCGCGTTAAACTCTGCCATTTTGCTAAAAAATGCCTTTTCTTCAGCTGTTACCCGTAAGGTAATTGTACTTGTTGCCATGTGCACCTCCTTATGAAAGTATTGTAACACAACTGTGTTCGCATGTCAACTTGCATCTATTCCTAAACAGACCAGCGGACAACGACAGAAAAAATGGGCGCATTGTAGTCAAGCTCAAGATTGCCATTTAACAAAGTCACCAGCTCTTGGATAATGTAAAGCCCCAGTCCAGAGCTCGCCTCAACTTCTGACATATTTTCAGAGTAAAAGCGACGCGTCAGCTTCTCGAGATTCTGAATCGTCTGCTGGCTGTGATTTTTGACAGTCAAGACAATCTGTCCATTTCCAGCAGACAGCTGAACATCGATTGCCTCTTTCCCGTGTTTAAGCACGTTGCCGAGCATATTCTGCATCACTCGCGACAGCAGCTCTTCATCCGCCTCAAGCATGACATTTTCTGTCAACTGTAGATTCACCATGAAACCTGCCGACTCAAAGCTCTCGTAAAACTTCAACAGCTGTTCTCTGACAATCTCCGTCAGATTGACCAGCTTGAAAGTCGGCTGAATCCGAAGCTCCAGCAAATTCTGGTAATCCAGCAGAATCTCCAGTCGTTTTGCGACAGTATCCAGATTTTGTCGAATTTTCTGCAAATCTTCCCGGTCCACTTGATCACTCTTCAGCATAGACTGCGTGTAGCCGCTGGCAATCGTCAAAGGCGTCCGAATATCATGTGTAATATTGTGCAGCGCCAGCGTGAAGGTATCCTTCTCCTGCTGACTTTCCGCCTCCAGCTCGCGCATGGCATCAAAAAGCGCGTTGATTTCCCGGGTCAAATCAGATAATTGCTGGTTTCTTTCAGACAAAGTCAAGAGCACATTCGACTTTGTCTCCATTTTCTCCAACATGTCAAAATCCAGCCTTTTGACCGAAAACCGCAAGGCAAAATAGAGATAAATGAAAACCGCGAGCAGGAGCGACAAAACAATGATAATGAAAACTTCCGTCATTTCGCCATCCTCACGCCTAGCCCCCAGATTGTCTCGATATAATCATTCTCCGCATCCAGCGACGCCAACTTTTTGCGCAAATTGCTCAAATGTGTATTCAGCGTGTTGTCGCCAGGCAAGTAGATCTCATGCCAGACCGCCTCATAGAGCCTTTCCTTAGTAAAAATCTGCTTCGGATTTTTCATCAAGGTGGACAATATCTCAAATTCTGTCGCACTCAGCTGCACCTGACGATCGCCAGCGCAAATACTAAAAGTCTCAGAATCCAGAGAAATATTTTTAAACGACAAGATTCTAGAAACAGCGGGAGAATTGCCGCGCAGCTGCACCTGCACACGCGCCGCCAGCTCATCGAGGTCAAAAGGCTTGGTAATGTAGTCATTGGCGCCCGCCAGCAAATACTCACTGATGCGCTTCTTCTCACTCAACGCCGTCATAATCATTACCGGTATCTGACTGACCTTCCGAATCTCCTGCAGCACCTGATCTCCAGTTTTCCCAGGCAACATGATATCCAGCAAGACCAAATCCACATCCTGCTCAGAAAAAAGCAGCAGCCCTTCGGTCCCGGAAAATGCTGAAATTACCTGATAGTCAGTATTCAAAAGGCCCGTCAAAATATTCTGAATCTCGCTGTTGTCTTCAATAATAAGGATTTTTTGCATGGATTAATTGTAACATTTCAAGCGCCTTGTCGCAAAGCTGAAGCAACAGTGTAATTGTTAGTGAAGATCCCACCATAGGTCAGAAGCACGTCCACATCGTCCATTAAACCAGCTTTACCGGATAAAATTGCCTTGATACTTGAGATGGAAAACATGGCGTCAAGACATAGTTTCACAGCTTCATCCGAAAGCTCCGCCACAAAAAACTATCGCATAATCTTAGATTTTCTTTATTTTGTGAGTGAACTATTTTTTTCTTCCTGATCATATTTTGAATCTAACTGATAATTGACTTTATCAAATATTAGTTTTCCTCTTTTGGCACGGGCTGTTCACGGCCAGTACGCCTATTTAGCATAACTTTCGAAAAGAATCGAATCAACTATTCAGTCTTGGGATCAGACAACACGACGTATCGTGTAATCACAGCTTTGCACTAATTGCTGCCAAGTCTGATTGGTAAAGTATTGTATATCCTTCTGCACATCCGAGAATCTGTCAATTCCCACACCGCCGCTAGACGACGCAACTGAATCATGCAGGAAGAAACCATCCCCTAAATACATCATCACGTGACCAAAAGCTTCTGCAGGCTTATTATAAAGGACTTGACCATTAACGCTTGTCTGGACAACTGCATTGCTTGTAGCAGGAGCATTGAAAATAATCAAATCTCCGCGCTGCATGTTCTCCCAACTGACAGCCACCCCCTTATTCCACAGAGAATATGTCGTCACCGTGGGCTGATAATCAATCGAGTGTCCAGCTAAAGCGTACATCCAAGCAACAAAACTCGAACAATCAAACTGATTGGCTGCTATGCTAGCTGTTGTCCGTCCACCGCCATAATTGTAAGGACTCTTTCCAACAAAGCCCAATCCGTGATTGATTGCTGCCTCAACCGTCGGATCAGCTGAGCCTGTCAGCTTCGGCGCCGCATTTCTATAATAATCTTCTTCAGCTGATAATGGAGTTGGAGCCGGCTTTCCTTCTCCGACACCGTACCAGCTAATCCCTTCATCTTTCCAGCCAACTGCTGTCAAATTTAACTGTTCCGCGCCAGAAGTCGTGTAATTATGAGAACCCGCTTCGGCATTCGGATTGTAAGCCCGATAAAGCGGCACAGAACCTCCAGATTGCCAGCTGATGCCTTCGTATTTCCAGCCCAGCGCAACCAAACTGTCTTTTTCATAGGCTTCCAAGGTATAGAAATGATCGCCAGCATTTGGATTATAAAGACGATAAACGGGCCTTCCAGAATCAGGCGCAATCCAACCAGTACCTTCGTCATTCCAGCCAGCTTTTATCGTTTGGTCACGTTCAAATGCACTCTCAGTATAAAAATGTTCTCCTGAATTTGGATTGTACAAACGGTACATGGCGACATCCGCTTTTACACTCATTCCGACAGCCAAGAATAAAAACACTGCTCCAGTTAGGATCACTAATCTGCTTTTCAATTTCATCAACGTTCTCCATTCTTAAAATATTACATTAATTTTATCAGAATATAATGTAATTAGGAGATGAAATTGAGATTAATGTACAATTTCTATTATATTGTGCAATTTTTCTAATGCTTTAAATCGCTGGCTTTGCACAACAATTCGTGAGAAAAAGTTAAAAACCAGACAAATCAGTCGCAGTTTGTGTCCTATTTTGAAAGCGGCTAGAATTCGCAAGTTTGCCCAAGCTCAAGTTCCAGACATAACTCCCTTTTAAGGTGTAAAGTTTGTCACTTCTCGCATGCGTCGAAGCAAATGGAAAACGCAATTCAGCGCATCAAATGCATTGTTGAAACAGAAGATCTGAGTTGTCAGTCCAAGTCAAGCAGCTTCTCTTCAAAATTCCGCACGAAATAGCGGATATTTGTCCGACCGCGCGTATAAATCTCGTGCCCTTCTGCCTCCAGCTTATGTTTCTGCAGTTCAATCGCCTCAGGGTACTTGGGATTCAGCTCGCCATTCGCTTTCAAGGTGCGCCAGAAAGGCGTTTCATCATGATCCCGCTGATAACTGGCCCATGCGGCAATTGATACAAAAATTCCAGCCGTGATGGGGTCTGTGAAATCTGCTGCACCCTGCTTTGCAAAATACTTGCGCATTTGCCCGACAGTGATGAGCTTGCCTGCAGGTACCTTTTTCATCAAGGCATCATAAGCCAGCGGCGGAGCAAAGTACATCTTGTCGCCGCCATATTTCTTGATGCTCGCAGCGTCAGTAATAATCTGTGTCTTCGGCATCCCTTTGCTCTCGCGCAGCATGGCATTGAAATCTTTTTTATTCTCGTTGGTCATAATTCCCCTCCTTGAACTCCAGTTTAGCAAGATAAATCAACATGTCAATGAGACTGTTTCATTTCTGTATCAAAATTTTCGTTCCCTTGTCAATCTCAGAAGTCACAGAAATCGTAAAGTCAAGCTTATCAAGAATGAGTTTAGCCAAGTAAAGTCCCAATCCAGTTGATTTCTGGTTCGATCGGCCGTTAAAGCCAGTGAAGCCGTGATCAAAGAGTCGCGGCAGGTCTTCAGGCAAAATTCCAATTCCTGTATCTGTCAATGTCATGCTATTTTTCTCAAATTTGAAAGCAAGACCGCCTGTCTTTGTGTATTTCACTGCATTATTAATCAGCTGTTCCAGCGCCAGTGTCAGCCAGCGCCGATCTGTTGTTATCTGCCAGGCGCCTTCAAATGTCACGCTTAAGCCTTTATTAATAAAGAAAATGGAGTATTTCTTGACCAGTTCTCGGCAGATTTCCGCCACATCAACAGTTTGAAAGCGGAAATCAGTGGACAGATTCCTCAAACGCAGTGTTTCTAGTAAGATATTCAGATAATTATTCAGATTGAAAGTCTGTGCTTCCAATGCCTTCGCTGAGATTTTCTCATTCGTCTGGGTCATCAGGTCAATTGCTGACAGAGGCACCTTCATCTGATGACTCCACACCCGTATCAAGTCGAAGAACTCCTTCTGACTGAGTTTCATCTCTTTGATTTCAGATAACAGTCGAGCATTCTCAGCCTGCATCTCAGCAATCTCCCGCTGAACATTGCGCCAGCGGAAAAAAGACGAAACTAAATAGAGGATGAAAATGACCAGCGCAAAGAGGGTCGAGTTGGCCAGCGCCTGTAGCGGCAGGTGCCACATGAGGAAGGTTGCGATGTACAAAAAAGACATGAAAAAGAAGACGAAGATTTGCGGGATTTTCGTCTTGAGATAGTCAAACCAAAGCATAGCCTTCCCCTCTCTTGGTCTGGATATGGTCGTCAAAATGAACGGACGACAGCTTCTTCTTGAGGCGGGACATCTTGACAGCGAGGGTGTTGGCGTCGATAAACTCGTCGGTTTGCCAGAGCAGGTGCAGGAGCGCTTCCTTGGACACTACTTCTCCTTGGGCCTTAAATAGTGCCGTCAGGATGCGGTTCTCGGAGGCGGACAGCTCCACATCCGCTAACTTTGAGTCTTCCAGAACAAAGCCAGCAAACTCAAGTCTTGACACAGCCGTGCGTCTTAAGAGCGCCCGAATTTTTGCCTTCAGAATCGTCAGCGAAAAAGGCTTGACCACGAAATCATCCGCGCCGTACTCCATGGCAGAGACCTGATTCATCTCGTCTGAACTGCTGGAAATGAAAATCACCGGCACCTGCGAATCCTTGCGCAGCTCGCGCGTCCAGAATAAGCCATTATAATAGGGCAGTCCCAGATCCATCAGAACCAAATCCGCTTCAAATTCCTCGATTTCCTGCTTCACTGCCCGAAAATTCATCGCGCTTGTCACGCGAAAATCCTGACGCAGCGCTGTTTTCAAGCTCTCAACAATCGACGGGTCGTCTTCTACGATGAAAATCTTTTGCATGCTTTTATTATACTATAGAATACTTGATAACATGAATACTTGAGTTATAAACGTTTGTCATAGTAGCGTAGCGATAAATAATCTACTGGGTACATGAGAAATATAACAAAACTTGCAATCTGAAGCACTTTATCCAAGGAGACTTTCACATTTAGATCAAATATAAGCACCGACACATAAGCCAAAAGTATAATACTTGTCATTAGGTAAAAATAGAATAAAACAATACTGTTCTTCTTTTGAATAACCATATTCCAGCGCTCATCGTTACCGTATTCTTCTCTTTTGTTAATTTCAGCACTTATGTCAACCAAAATAAAGGCCACCAAAACAATATTCACAATTAAAGACAAAATCTGCTCTAAATTCATTATTCAACCTCTTCTTCTTTATAAACTTCATGGCTAAAAACTTCCGTAATTGGCAACCCGAAAACTTCTGCCAGTGTAAAGGCCAATTCCAGCGAGGGCATGTATTTGTACTTCTCAATTGAAATCACTGCCTGTCTGGAAATATTCGCTCGCTTTGCCAGTTCTTCCTGCGTCCAATCTCGCTCTGCGCGCAAGACTTTCAAACGATTGTGAATCAATAATGTTACCTCCGTTAAGATGTGAAGCAGGCCCGCTTTGAAGCGTAGAAATTTAGGGAATCTAGGCTCTGCCTTTAGGTAGGTTCTAGATTCATCTAATTTCCTAGCTTCTGGCCTGCTGAACTCATTTGGATAAGATGTGAAGCAGGCCCGCTTTGAAGCGTGCCATTCGACTTGGCGCGTTCCGCGCCATAGCGAGAATGGACAGCAGCACCCGTAGGGTGCAGACAATTTCAGAAGCTTTAGCTTCTAGAAATTGCTAGGGCTTTAGCCTTGTGTAGAAATTTACCCCGCAGTGGCGGGGAAAGCGACCTCTAAGTGCTAAAGCACTTAGAGTCTGCTTAGGGAATGTGGGTTCTGCCTTTAGGCAGG
>JAITVN010000094.1 GCA_031285775.1 Streptococcaceae bacterium
GTCAAACACAATGAGCCTGAACGCTTTTTGTGAAGGCTAGCGTCTTAAGGCGCAGTGAGTATGCACGGGTTACACCCGTGGTACAAGCCACCCGTTTGACGGGTGGTTATGACTTTTTGAAAGTTCATACTGTAATATAAATTGAACCGCCGTATACCGAACGGTACGTACGGTGGTGTGAGAGGGGCGGAGTATGAAAATGGTTCTTACTCCCCTCTACTCGATTGTGTAAAGTATGGGTTCTGTATAATCTAGTATGAGGTGGGTCAACCGACCGGCCTTTAAACCTTTCAATATTACTGTTGGTGAGCAAACATAGTTCTGGCTAGTTGCATCAAAAACTTGGTTCTTTTTTCTCTGAACAAAAAATTTTATATTTCTACGATTTCTAATATCTTTAGTTCTGTTTTCACTGTTTTTTTCTTTTTGGTTGGTTTATTTGGAGAAAAGAGTTTTTGTTTTCGGATGGAGAAAACTTATAATTATCACACTTTGCAAATTTATCCATTATGCGAAGCCGTTGATATAAAAACGCGAGATTAGTGGCGTTCGCTTGAAAAGGGTATCCACATCTATCCCTTTCATTCCTTCTACAAAAATACTGGTGATGAAGAAAAAGTCGTCGCGTGTCAAATCAGCAGCGATTTTTCCTTCCTTTTGACCTTTTTCGAATAGATCAAAATAGAGTGCCATTTGAGTATTGAGGGAAGTTTCATCTGAAAATTCTGGATTTTCGGAGTACTGTGTCATAAAATTTTTCTGGAAAATTGAGGAATAACGCTGTACTTGTCGAAGTTCCATGTCAATAATGGTCTGGTAGGTCTCCTCAAAGTTGAGGTCGCTGTGGATGATGTCCCCTGCCTCTTTTGACATACTCTCAAAAGCCTTCATAATAACAAGGTTCATCAAGTGATTTTTATTTTGATAGTATTTGAAAATGGTTACCTTGCTGACCTCAGCCAGCTCAGCAATCTCCTCAATTGTGATATCCTTGATTTCCTTTTCATTAAGCAGATGAAACGTCGTTTTTAAAATTGCCTGCTGCTTTTTTTCTGTTTGATTCATAACTCTATGATAATATAAATTATGAACTCTGTCAATCAATACAGTTCATAATGAACTAATTGTAAAAAATCAGTACATTATTCTTGACACAATTTTTTATTGTGCTAAAATAGTCTGGTAGCAAACAATGAACTAAACTAGCTATTCTAGTTCATTCTGAACTGTTTTTTATAAATTAGTACATTTCTCTTGACAAACAAAATCTAAAGAGTAAAATGTGCTTATAAGAAAATCAGTTTTCTTAACCAAACTCAACCAACTGAGTTCTGCTCGATAGAAGTTAGGAAATTAGATGATCTAGAACTTGTCCAAGGGCAAAACCTAGAGAATCCCTAATTTTTTCGCTTCTATGCGGGCGAGCTTCACATCTTATTGAAGAGGAATCCATTATGACAAAGTTAGTAGAAGTCAACGGCTTGCAGAAAAAGTTCGGCTCATTCCAAGCCTTGAAAAACATCACATTTGACATTGAGACGGGAGAAGTGCTTGGCTACATCGGGCCAAATGGTGCCGGTAAGTCAACGACGATTCGTGCATTGCTCGGTCTCATCAAAGCCAGCGGCGGCTCTGCTAAAATTTTCGGTAAGGATGTTTGGTCCGAAGCCATTGAAATCCACAAGAACTTGGCTTATGTGCCTGGCGATGTATACCTCTGGCCAAACCTTTCTGGTGGTGAAATCATTGATCTTTTCATGAAGCTTCAGGGATCGGGCAACCAAGCTAAACGAGACGAACTTATCAAGAAATTTGAACTGGATCCAAAGAAGAAAGCCCGTTCTTATTCTAAAGGGAATCGTCAGAAAATTGCGCTGATTGCTGCGCTCGCCTGCAATGTAGACCTTTATATCTTCGACGAGCCGACAAGCGGACTTGACCCGCTGATGGAATCTGTTTTTCAGGAGGAAGTTGGGCGTATCAAGTCAGAAGGGCATTCCATTCTTCTGAGTTCTCACATTCTTTCTGAAGTTGAGCGATTGGCTGATCGTGTGGCTGTTATCAAAGCTGGCGAAATCGTTGACAGCGGGACACTTGCTGACCTGCGCCATTTTACGCGCGACACCTATAAAATTGAAACTGTCCAAAATCCGGGTGCACTTCAAGAATATGATGGCGTTTATGATCTGCAGCTTGATGGCAACAAAGCCACCTTCCAAGCAGATTCTGATAAAGTTCAGAGCATCTTGACAGAACTGACAAAGCTTGGCATCAAAAAGCTCGAGTCTGCACCGCCAACACTTGAAGAACTGTTCTTGCATCATTATGAATAAGAGGTGAGCTGTGCTCGCTTGAAGTACGCCATTTGACTAGGCGCGGTTCGCGCAATAACGAGAATGGACAGCAGCGTCCAATGGAAACCGACAATTTCATAAGCTTCAGCTGCTGGAAATGGCTAAGGTTTAGCTCTGTGTAGATATTTACCCTTGAGGGTAAAAAGGACCTCAAGTTGCCAAAACACTTTGAGTCTGCTCGGTAAATCGTAACCTTTGAGCAAATGCTGGTTATAGGATTTATCTTATTTCTACACAGTGAATGCGACCTCTAAGTGGCTAAAACTGCAATAGTCTGTTTTCTCGCTTCAACGTGCCTTACTCAGTTAAACACAAAAAGTGTCGGAGGAAATACAAATGAAACCCTTAAATAAAACAGGAGACATGCTGAAAGCGCTGCTCCGCCGTGACTGGATTAAGCTCATCATCTGGATCATCGGCATGCTTGCATTCGCTGCTTCAGGCGCTGGCAAGATGGAAGTCGCCGTGTCTGGAAAAGCTGCCCAGCAGTCCATGTACACCATGTTCGTCCAAAACCCAGCCATGGTCGGCCTTTTCGGCCCAACCCCGATTGAAAGCTGGCAGAAATACAGCATCGGTCCCGTTTACGGACAGACCATGACTTTGATTACAGGTATTACCTTTGCGATAGTGGCCATTATCTACGTCATCAATCGCACCCGAAAGGAAGAGAACGATGGCGTGGCTGAACTCTTCGGCAGCTTTCAAATCGGCAAATTGGCTAATACCACAGCTGTCATCATCGAAATGCTCGTCCTGCACATGATCATCGCACTGATTCTCGCCTTTTCTATCCAGGCCCAAGGCGTACCAGGCCTTGACAGTTTAGAATCCAACTTGCTTTTCGCCTTCTCCGCGGCGTCGCAGGGTTTCATGTGGGGCATGATTGCGCTCTTCTTTGCGCAGATCTTCCCTGATGCCGGCGGTGCCAAAGGTGCAACCTTCGGACTTCTAGGCATACTATATGTCGTCCGGATGGGCACAGATACCCAAGCCGTCGAAGCTGGATGGTTCAATCCCCTGAGTTGGGGCAACCTCGGCTTCCCATTCGCGCTGGGCTATGAGTCCTGGCTCGGCGTGGCGCTCGCGGTCGTTGCGGCTCTTGTCATGATTGTACTCGCTTACCTACTGGAAGTTAAACGGGACATTAATGCGGGTTATATAAGCGAAGGGCATGGGCGCGCCCACGCGCCGAAAACGCTTCTAAGCATCCCTGGACTTGTTTTACGCCAACAACGCGGCATGATTATCGGCTGGTTCATTGGCCTCTTTGTCATCGGCATCACCTATGGCTCCATGTTCAGTCAGATGGATGAATTCATCAACTCCAATGCGACTGTCAGGCAACTTTTTACTGCAGCAGCAGGTGATTCCCCAAGCCACAACGTGCTCGTTGCGAGTTTCATGATTACTCTGTTTTCGATTCTTTCTATTCTGACGTCAGTTTTCGCTGTGCTGATGATGGCTCGCATGACTTCTGAAGAGCGGAAGAACCGTCAAGAGCAGCTCTATGCGCTGCCTGTCAGCCGTTTGAAGATGTACCTGACGTATGCTATATCCGCAATCGTTCTGAGTGCCGTCGGACAATTTCTCACGCTCTTCGGTGTTTATATCGTTCAATCGCAAGGCAAAACTTCGATGTCTTTCGGAGAAATCGCTGGTCCAGGCATGATCTACTTAGTTGCCATCGCCTTCGTATTAGGCCTGCTCTGCCTCCTGATTGCTTTTCTGCCTCGATTTACTGGGGTCATCTATGCTTATATTGCTTTCCTGCTCTTCATGAGTTATCTGGGCGGTATGCTTGATCTACCTGATTGGCTGATGAAACTCAGCGTCTATGACTACATCCCTAAGATTCCGCTGAAAGCGATGGAATGGCCTCCTGTAGTTGGTATTTCCAGCCTCGCGATTGTGCTGATTGTGATAGGATTTGTTGGTTATCGTCGGCGTGATTTGATTGGTGGCTGATTTCAGAAACATATACAAAAGAAGTTCTGTCTGTTATGGCAGAACTTTTTGTCGGATTTACTCGAATTAGTGTTTTATTGTGATAAAATAAATGTAAGCGAATACAAGAGAGGTAAGCTATGCATTTAAGTGACTTAAAAAATTTTGTAGCAGTAGTAGAGGAAAACAGCTTCACAAAGGCGGCGCAGCGTTTATTTATTTCTCAACCCTCTTTGACTGTTTCAATCAATCGGCTTGAAGATGAGTTAGGTAAAAGCCTGATCATTCGCAAGCGCGGGGCAAAAGAAATGTCTCTCTCCATGGATGGCGAAGTGGTTTTCAATCATGCGCAGAAAATATTACGCGAAATTGACATCATTTATGACGAAGTAAAGTACAAGGAAAAAACGCAGGTAAGATTAGGCCTCCCGCCGATAATCGGTGCTTATCTTTTTCCGCAGATTGTCAAAGAGCTTACGGCATCAAGCATTGAGGCGCTTCAGTTGATAGAAACGGGTTCAGAGAACATGAAGAGACTGCTGAAGGAAAACAAGATTGACATGTGCTTTATCGGCACAGAAAGTCCGATTGTGAGCCCGAATTTGGAGAAGCATTTTATTTTACGGGACAACTTTTCGATTTTGGTCAATCCAGAGCATCCGCTGGCAAACCGCGAAAGTGTTGATTTTAGAGAATTGCGCAATGAACGCTTCATTTCTTTGGGAGAGGATTTCGTGCAGTATAAAATTCTCAAAGGACTTTGTCTGCGCGAAGGCATGTTTGATGAAGTCAGAAATTTCGTCATTACCAACGAAATTCAGACGGCGAAACTGCTGGTCTCAAACGGCGTCGGCGTCGGTTTTATGATCAACAGTGCACTGGGCTCAAGAAATGATTTGAAGGTATTGAGACTCAATGATCCTGTTTACTTTTATGTCTATCTTGTGTTTAGAAAAGATAGGGAACTCTCCAGTTTTGAGAAAATAATTAAAGAAGATCTTATAAGTGCAAATGAGGCTGCAAACTTATAAGCTTTTTTTATAGGTTAATGAATATTTAGTATTTTACAAGTGCTATCAATCCTTATATAATATAAATGTAAACGTATATAAACACATTTGCTTAAAGAATAATAAGCAACTGAGCTCAGCAAGCCTGAAGTTGGTAAGAAACCCCTTTCGACAGTTCATTTACTGTAATTCACGCTAAGGCAGCCAAGTCAACACACATTAAAAAGCTGCTTTTCTCCTTTTCGGAGGCGCTTACCTAAGCTTCATGACGGATCTGACTCACATCTTAAAGGAGAAAACGATGACAGAGTATTACGGGAAAACCTTACTGATGCAACCTTTATTAAACAAGGGCACTGCATTTACGGAAGCAGAGCGCGTGAAATATGCTTTACAGGGTCTGCTGCCTTCAGCGGTCGAAGATCTGGATGGTCAGGCTGCGCGGGCTTATGAAAAATTGTCTGTCCTGCCGAATGATTACGACAAGAATCAATACTTGATGACAATTTACGACAGTAATCGAACACTCTATTTCGCGATTGTCTACGCGCATGTTGAAGAACTTTTGCCGATAATTTACACACCCACGATTGCAGATGCTGTGACTCATTTCTCACGTGACTTCTTGCTGCCTCACGATGCGGCATATTTGAACACTGGAGCGCCTGAACAAATTGAGATTGCCTTGAAAACAGCTGCTGGCAGTCTTGATGCAGTAGATGTCATGGTCATCACGGATGGTGAAGGTGTGCTTGGTATAGGAGATTGGGGGGTCGGCGGTGTCATGATTTCTGTCGGAAAGCTGGCAGTTTATACTGTGGCTGCAGGGCTTAATCCGCATCGGGTCTTGCCAGTGGTCATTGACAATGGCACGGAAAATCCTGAGCTCTTGCAGGATCCGAATTACATCGGTAGAAAAACTGAACGTCTGACTGGGAATGATTGCATGAACTACATTGATACCTTTGTAGAGATTGCCAGTCGTCTGTTTCCAGGTGTGCTCTTTCACTGGGAAGATTTCGGTCGAGGGAATGCAGCAGAAATTTTAGGAAAATATCAGGACAAAATTACAACTTTTAATGATGACATTCAAGGAACTGGTATCATGATGGCAGCGGCTGCTTACGCTGTTGCAACGGTCACGAAAAAGCCGCTGATTGACCATCGCTTTCTGATATTCGGCGGCGGCACAGCAGGCATTGGCATTTCTGATCAAATTCGTCAGGAAATGATGCTGGCAGACTTGAGCGAAGAAGCTGCTTATGGGCATTTTTACATCGTTGACCGATATGGATTAGTTACGGACGGCATGTCCAATTTGACGGAAGGACAGCAACGCTATGCTCGTAAAGAAGCTGATTTAGTTGGCTTAACAGATTTGACAGAGATTATTGACAAAGTGAAGCCTTCTGTTTTAATTGGTTGTTCAGGTCAGCCAGGTGCCTTTACTGAATCTGCCGTTAAAAAGATGGCAGAAATCAACAAACGTCCTGCCATTCTGCCGATTTCCAACCCGACAAAGCTTTGTGAAGCAACAGCCGAAGATCTGATAAACTGGACGGAAGGGCGCGCGCTTGTGGTGACTGGCAGTCCTTCAGCACCTGTTACTTATGAGGGAAAGACTTATACCATTGGTCAGGCCAATAACGCACTGCTTTACCCTGGACTTGGCATGGGAATTGTCGTTGCAAAAGCCGCAAAAGTCACGAAGAATATGCTGTCAAAGGCAGCGGCTGCTATTTCTGACCTGCAGGATTTGACAGAAATCGGCGCACCGCTTTTACCTCCAATGAAATATGTTCATGAAGCTTCGCGAATTGTAGCTGAAGCAGTGATTCAAGCTGCGATCAATGACAGTGTTGCAGGACGTGAGATACCCGATGTTAAAATTGCCCTACAAGAGGAAGTTTGGAGTCCAAAATATGACTAAAAGTCAGGAATACAGAATAGAAAACGACAGCCTCGGTCAGGTCAAAGTTCCAATTGATGCGCTCTGGCAAGCACAAACCCAACGCAGTTTAGAGAATTTCCCGACGGGTTCCAAAATGCCCCTGTCGCTCATTCGTGCACTGTTGTTACTTAAGAAAACTGCTTCTGAAACAAATTATGAGCTTAAGCAGCTTGAATTCGATAAAGCTGAGGCCATTTCCAAAGCCGTTGTCGAACTTCTGCGGCTTCCAGATGAACAGCTGCAGAAGGCCTTCCCTCTGTCGATTTACCAGACTGGCTCAGGGACGCAGACCAATATGAATGTCAATGAAGTGATCGCGACAGTTGCCAGTCGTGAAAGCGAGCTGGATATTTTGCCCAACGATGATGTGAATTGCGCTCAGAGCTCCAACGATATTTTTCCGACGGCGATGAATATTGTAGCGGTAGAAGCCTTGAAGAACTTGGAGAATTCGCTTCATCACCTGATTGAGACATTGCGTCTAAAACAAGATGACTTCTGGACGACTTTAAAAGTCGGGCGAACACATTTGCAGGATGCCACTCCGATTACCTTTGGTCAAGAATTATCCGGCTATATATCGGCTCTGAAGCATGACTTATCCTACATTGAGCAGCTGCGTCCCACTCTGTATGAATTGGCAATTGGGGGAACTGCTGTAGGGACTGGACTTAATGCTAGTCCAGATTTCTCAGAGGGCGTGACAGCCCGTTTGGCTGATGCCTATGGCATTCCATTTTCAGCTAAGTCCAATAAGTTTTTCGGACTGGCACATCATTCTGGACTGAATGTCGTACACGGTGCAATCGAAACATTGGCTGCAGATTTGCTCAAAATCGCAAATGACATCCGCTTCCTTGCTTCAGGACCGCGCGCCGGCTATGGAGAATTAAAAATTCCAGCCAATGAACCCGGCTCATCCATTATGCCTGGAAAAATTAATCCCACCCAAGCAGAAGCTCTGACCATGGCAGTACTCCGAGTTTTCGGCAATGACACAACAATCGGCATGGCCAGCTCACAAGGCAATTTTGAAATGAATGTCTATAAACCTGTACTCATCGCTTCCTTTTTGGAATCAGCCGAACTGTTGACAGGTACAATAACTGCTTTCACAGACAAAATGATTGCTGGACTGACCGTCAACTCCAAGAGGATGGAAGACTTGCTGGAAAACTCGCTGATGACCGTGACAGCGCTATCTCCGCACATCGGCTATCACGCAGCAGCAGAAATTGCACAAAAAGCAGAACGTGAAAATACAACCCTACGCAGCGCAGCACTTGCCAGCGGTTTAGTCAATGCAGAAGACTTTGAGAAGTGGATGGATCTTGCCGCCATGACAAATTTAGAACGCTCTGAAAAAGAGTAATTAACTAACTGAGTTCAGCAGGCTTGAAGCTAATAAGCAGACTGTTTCGGTTTTAGCCGATTACGGATCGCTTTCCCTCCTCTGGGGGGGAAATTAGATGATTCTAGAACCTGCCTAAAGGCAGAACCTAGAACCCCTAAGCAGACTCTTAGTGCTTCAGCACTTAGAGGTCGCTTTCCCCCTCTGGGGGTAAATCTCTACGCTTCAGGACGAGCCTGCTTCACATCTTATTCAACTGAGTTCAGCGCGCCTGAAGCTAGTAAGCAGACCATTTCGGCTTTAGCCGATTACGGATCGCTTTCCCTCCTCTGGGGGGAAATTAGATGATTCTAGAACCTGCCTAAAGGCAGAACCTAGAACCCCTAAGCAGACTCTTAGTGCTTCAGCACTTAGAGGTCGCTTTCCCCCTCAGGGGGTAAATTTCTACGCTTCAAAGCGGGCGCGCTTCACATCTTATTATAAAGGGGTAAGGAATCAACACTTACGCAGTCGCCTACAATTTGAAAAGCTGCTCGACGTCTGAGCAAATGCGATTCCAGAAAAAGTAATGGTTCTTGAAAAAATAAACTATAAAAAATTCATTGTTCCTATCGCCATCGGGCTTGTCATTTGGCTGCTCTCGCCAATCAAGCCAGATTCGCTAAGTCTTGCCGCTTGGCACATGTTTGCAATCTTTGTCGCAAGCATCGCGGCACTGATTACAAAGCCGCTGCCCATCGGTGCCGTAGCTCTGATTGGTTTCACATTGACAGTTCTGACAGGAACCCTGCCGATGTCAACCGCAATTACAGGCTTCGGAAATGCCAGTATCTGGCTGATAGCTCTTGCCTTCTTTCTGTCGCGCGGCATCATCAAGACAGGACTTGGACGCCGTATTGCACTCCTTTTTGTGGAAAAATTCGGTAAGAAAACGCTGGGATTGGCCTACTCAATCATGGGTGTTGACTTGATTCTGGCGCCAGCAACGCCAAGCAACACAGCCCGTGCTGGCGGTATCGTCTTCCCGATTGTTCAGTCAATTTCTAAGTCACTCGGCTCGGATCCAGAAGATCATACCGAAGGTAAAGTCGGCTCATTTCTGACATTCTGCGCCTATCAGGCCAATGTTGTGACCTCAGCTATGTTCCTAACCGCAGAAGCTGGAAATCCAATTGCCTATGCCTTTGCCTTGAAAGCTGGTATTCACATGTCCTGGCTGCTCTGGTTCGTCGGTGCGCTCGTCCCAGGAATAGTAGCGCTCCTCTTAGCTCCGCTGGTGATCTACAAACTCTATCCGCCGCAAGTTAAAGAAACACCCAATGCAAAAGAGTGGGCGCGTAAAGAGCTTAAAGCTCAAGGCCCTATTACAGTAGCAGAAAAAATCATGCTGGGCGACTTTATCCTCGCTCTCCTCCTCTGGGTTGCAGGAAGCTTCATCGGCATGGATGCCACAACGGTCGGCTTCATCGCCATCACCATCCTGCTGTTGACCGGTGTTCTGAACTGGAAAGACATTTTGAATGAAAGCGGTGCCTGGAACACATTCTTCTGGTTCTCCGTTCTCGTTATGATGGCAGGGCAGCTCAATGAGCTCGGCTTCATTCCTTGGCTCTCCTCAAGCATTGGCCAATACCTCCACGGTATTCCTTGGTTTGCGGTTCTCGCCATCGTAGCAGTCGCTTATTTCTACATTCACTACCTTTTTGCCTCAGAAACAGCGCATACAACGGCTCTCTATTCAGCAGCACTGGCTCTGACATTAACTGGCGGCGTACCGCCGATGCTCGCAGCTCTCATGCTCGGCTACTTCGGCAACATCCTCGGATCTACTACCCATTACGCCTCAGGTCCAGCACCAATTCTCTTCGGATCTGGCTATGTCAAGCAAAACGACTGGTGGCGCTTGAGTTTTGTAACTGGACTTATGTACATCATCATTTTTCTGAGTGTTGGTACACTTTGGATGAAGGTTATTGGTATTTGGTAATAATAAAATCCCGGTAAGAACAAGTGTCGGGATTTTTACGTTTTTCTAGATGATTTACGGATGCCTGTCGAAAAATGACAGTTTATTAACAAAAGCTGAAGAAATTTGCTAAAATAATAGCATGAAATTCAGACTCGCCAGCCCGACAGATGCCGCTGCCATCCTTGAGATTTACCGCCCCTACATAGAGAAAACCGCCATCACTTTCGAATACGAAGTCCCAACAGTTGGGGAATTTGCAGCACGGATTGTGAAAACGCTTGAGCACTACCCCTACCTCGTGGCTGAGGAAAATGGAAAAATCCTAGGATATGCCTACGCGTCACGTTTTCGGGCGCGCATCGCATACGATTGGGACGCAGAACTCTCTATCTACCTCGCCGAGAATGCGCGACAACAGGGTATCGGAAAACATCTCTATCAAAAACTCTTTGCTTTGCTTGAAAAACAAAATCTCAGAAAACTTTATGCAAACATCACCTGGCCGAACCCAGAGAGCATTCACTTTCACAAAAACATAGGCTTCACGGAAGTCGGCCTCTTCAAAGACTGCGGCTATAAATTCGACCAATGGTACGACACCCTTTTCTTAGAATTAGACATCAATCAGGACAAAATAGTCCAACCTGTCCGATGGCTCTCAAGCCTTACTAGTAACGAAATCTCAGAAATTCTGAAGTAAAATTCAGGATTTTTCATTTGACAAAAAGTATATTATACTTGACAAATAGAAAATTATAATATATACTTACGATAATGAAAAGTTGAATTGAGGGAGGAAATCATGAAAAATCAAAAGGTAAAATAGACAGATGGGGACGAGACGAATTTCAAGTTGCGAAAACCGGCCACATTGACACACGCGGGTTATACCTTGTGATGATTTTGCTTATCTTATTCGGGATTCTTGACAGCCTCAATATACGGTGGGCTGCCTCCGGCACACAAATGATGATCATCTTTTTTACAATCATTATTCATCAGGGAATTGAACAAACACTAGCTCTAACGGACACTGGACTATTGAAAATGTCACGCGCGAATCAGCTGGCTGCTGCAATATTTTGCCTCTTCATTGGACTCGGATCCTTCACTTACCCAATCATTGTCCATAAGGGAAATGCGGGTATACCAAGAATCCTAAAAGATAAATATCTCTACTTTGACGACACAATGCTTCTTATGGCAGGACTCTTACTCGTGAGTTACGCACTGACAGTCTTTTACTTTCTGCGAAGGGAAGGGCGCACTAATGAAAGCTGAAAAAAACTTAAAATTAAAGGCTGCAAGAACCTTAAAAGGTCTGAACCAATCAGAACTCGCAGAAAAAGTCGGCGTGACCAGACAAACCATCGTCGCCGTAGAATCCGGCAAATACAACCCGACCATCAACCTTTGCATTGATATCTGCAAAGTGCTTGGCTACACACTTGACCAGCTATTCTGGCCTGAAGACGAAGAAGGAGAAGAAAATGAAGTCCTTTAGCAGCTTTCCGTCCGGCGTTGTTGCTGGCGTTATCGTAGGTATAATCATCGCGATTCTTATCAGAATATATTTTAAGAAAAGAAAACAAAGCAGTCAAAAATATGATGAGCGTCAAATTATTCAGCGGGGTCAAAGTGCGCTGCACACGCTGATTTTCGCACTTTCCTTGTTAGTGCTAAGCAGTCTGTTGAATGAATCCATTCCTCATTGGCTGACAATAACGACTCAAAATATCCTCATCATTTTGTTATCAGGTATTTTCTACTTAGTAGAGCAAATGGCGCGTGGTGCTTATTTCGGTCTGAATTTTGCTAAAAAAAGCCTATTAGGCTATTATGTAATAGGGATAGCATACACTGCAGGTGCCATATTTTATACGGCATTCTGGCTCTTGTCGGGAAAACTGTTGATGATTTCAGGATCATTTACTCTGATTGGTTTTATGCTGCTGGTCTACTGGTATGTTGCCTTAGTTTATAGTCTGGCCTTAATCGGCTGGCGCATTGAAAGTAAAAAAACTAATGCATGATATTTTTAATTAAATTCCAAAAATTTGAAGGAGAATAAATGACACTAGAAATTCAAAATGTGACCAAGAAATTTGGTGAGAAATATGCCGTTGACAACCTGTCAATGAGAGTTGAGCCAGGCCAAGTCATGGGACTTATCGGCCAAAACGGCGCCGGCAAAACCACGACTTTCCGCATGATTCTGAAATTCATCAATTCAGACAGCGGCAGTATCAGTTGGAACGGTCAGCCAATCACCCAAGCGATCAAAAAGCGCATTGGCTTCCTGCCTGAAGAGCGCGGTCTCTACCAGAAAATGACAGTGGAAGATCAGATCATGTACTTCGCAGAGCTTCACGGGATGAAACGCTCCGATGCGCGTGTCAAGCTGAAAGACTGGTTCCAGCGTCTGGAAGTCGTTGGTAAGGTCACAGACAAAGTTCAGTCGCTGTCCAAAGGTAATGCCCAGAAAGTCCAATTCATCGCCACATTGATTCATGAGCCAGATTTTCTTATCTTGGATGAGCCTTTCACAGGCCTTGACCCTGTCAATACAGAGCTCTTGCGTAATGAAATCAAGCGAACACGTGACAATGGCGCAGTGGTCATTTTCAGCAATCACAACATGTCAGATGTTGAGCTTTTATCAGATAATCTGACCATGCTGAAAAACGGTGAAACAGTGCTTCAAGGCGGCGTGCAGGAAATTCGCGAGAGTTACGGACGGACGCGCATATTCTTAGATTCGCCAATCTCAGACGACGAGCTCTACAGCATAGACGGGGTGCTCAGTGTGACAAAAAATAGTGCGGGCCGTGTGCTTCAAATCAGTGATGAATCGGTCGGTCACGACATTTTCCGCCGTGTCTCAAGCAGCGGTTACGTGCCAGCCTTCATGCAGACGCCGCCGAGCCTGGACGAGATCTTCCGTATGGAAGTTGCGGCCGTTGACAACAAGGAAATCGTAGAAGAAGGAGCCGCGAAATGAACGGACAAACATGGTTAGTTGCCAAAAATACCTACCGCAACAAAGTCAAGAGCTTCGGCTTCTGGTCAATGGTGCTCTCGCCTTTCTTGATGGTTGCCATTTATCTCGTGATCGGATTGGTCATTAGCTCAGGTTTTAGTGAGACAGGAAAGCTGGCTGTCGTCAACAATGCGCCTGTAGCAGCAGTGCTGAAAGCAGATAAATCAGTCAACTCAACTATCAGCGAAGTATCTGATATTGATACTGCCAAAAAGCAGCTGAAAGATGAGAAAATTGACGGCTACCTGACTGAATCAGACGGAAGATACACCATCGTCTCAAGCAGCAAAACTTCGAATAAATTCGATCAGGGAAGTTTCCAATCGGCCTTAACCTCTGTCCATATGCGCCTAACCGCTGGTCAGCTGGGACTCTCAGCAGCTGACTTGCAGAAACTTATGATGCCGGCCAGTCTGAAGATGGAGACGCTCAGCAGCAGCGGCGATAACAATGCGGGCGGTGACAGTAGAATGGCAGCCAATATGGCAATTGCTACAATTACCTCTCTCTTTATTTTCATCTTTCTCATGATGTATTCTGGCATGGTTGCCCAAGAAATAGGTAACGAAAAGTCGAATCGAATCATGGAAACTTTGTTGGCTGCCACTTCAAGCAATGTTCAGTATTACGGAAAAATTTTAGGTGTCATTCTACTTGCGTTGACACAGCTCGTCTTTTATGCGGTTGCGATTGCTGTCGCCTTTCCATTTATCAAAGACATGGCTGCCGTCAAATCAATTTCAAGCATGCTTTCAGGAATAGATCTTGGCTTCGGAATTTACGTCTTCTTCATGGCTTTCTTCGGTATTCTAGGCTACCTCATCGCAGCATCTATTATTGCCAGTTTGGTCAATGAACAAGCCCAGGTACAACAAGCCGTACAGCCGCTGACATTTTTCTCAATGATCGGCTATATTGCAGGAATTGCAGGAGCAGCAGTACCTGGCAACATTATCCTACGCGTTCTAAGTTACATTCCGTTTATCAGCCCCACACTCATGTCAAGCCGATACGCCATTCAATATTCATCAGCCACAGAGGCTTACATCGCCCTAGCTTTACAGATTGTCGCGACATTGGCAATAGCCAAACTAGGAGAACGCATCTATGCTCGCAACGTCCTCTCATACAGTGACGACAAAATCCTCAGCCAATTCTTCAGAAACCTGCGCGGAGAAAGTGCTGTCAGAGTTTCATCATCTGGCGGTACAGCTGCAGCAGTAGAACAGCCCCAAAAAAGAAAAAGCTTCCTAAAGTGTCAATCACTCGGCGTACGCATATTAATTGCAATCATCATTGTTGTATTAGTGTTTCTATTTCGCTACATCGGAAATCGCTAATCAAAAAGCATCCTGAAAAATCGGGATGCTTTTCGTTTATGTCATTCGTTTAGCGCATCAAACACATAGTCGCTGCTGTAGAAAGCTTCACGATAAGCACGGTAAGCGTAAGCTTTGGAAGCTGCATTTTCTACTACTAGGTTGAAGACTTGATTCCCGTCAGCATCTACTTCAATGATGTTGCTGTTTTCCCCGTTGGATAGGAAGCCGAAATCAATGAGGGTGTTGTCATTGGACAAGCGCTGAGCATAGCCGATGATCATTGAGTAATTCTTTTTACCCAACTTTTTGCCCCAAGCCCAGGTTTGGTCAATTGTCATTTTATCCAGATCAATGTGATATTGAACCGCCTGTGAGTATTTTCCAGATGTGGAGGCGTCACCGTTAGTCACGTTGATGTTGTTGTCAAACAACAGTACATCTTCACTATTAGGATTGTTGTCCTCATCTTCAAGTAAAGTCAGCGCGTGTTGTCCCCCTGTGATGGAGCTGCCTTCGGTCGGTGTCAAAACATACTGCTGCAGATTATCCGGCCATTCGGACTTTTCTTTTCCGCTATAGAGCCAGACGATTTCATCACTCGCCCAGTTGAATTTCATGGTCAAATCCTGATTGCGGTTGGAAATGAGGATTGTTCCATCTGCATTATCATAATCAAGTGAATTTGTGTGCAGCCAGTCCACTTTCTCATCATCACCTTTCTGATAGCTTACATACATTGATTCTGGAAAAATTGTTTTCATATCAACCACTTTGACAACCTTACCAGTTTCATATGAAATTTCTGCTAATGTGTCTTCTTTGTATACTGAGCCGTCAGAAACAGTTGCCAAGATATTACCATTTGGAAGTTCCAGCAGGTCATGGTGGATGACGGTGGTTTCTTCTCCGCCGTCGGTGGCGCTTGTCTTCGAAGAGAAGGTAAATTCCTTATAGACGCGTCCCAGGACATCAACTTCTATCAAGTCATTGTAGACCAGAGAATTAACATCCTCTTTTGACAAAATCATGAGATGTCCGTTGCTCCACTGTTCAATCGTATGTTGCGAGTACTCTGTCAAGTACCATCGGACTTCGCCGTCAGCGTCAACTGCGAAGGGCTCTTTAGTTGTTCTATTTATGATGGTCAGTTCATTGTCTCCGATGTCCATTTTTGACTTGTCAACATTAGTTACAGAGATATCTACGGAAGAAATGTATTTCGGGAGTTTAGAAGTGGTCACTGTGAAGCTTTTCTCTGCAGTTGTACCATCAGCATAGGTTACAGTGATTTTGACCGTATTATCGTAATCAGCATAGAGTCCGACGACAGGTATCTGGTGCACGGTTTGTGCACCGCCATTGACCGTATTTGTAAGGGAGGTGCCCTCCGTTTTACCGAGAACTGTGTAGCTGATGCTTGCGGCCTGAGGAGTAGTGAAAATAATTAGGGCGCTTAGTGGCGAGATCTCGTAAGGATTGACCTTGATGTAAGGGCTCTCGAGGCTGTAACTTTGATCTTGTGCGGTCGTCGCGTAATCAGCAGTGCTTGTTGCCTGGTCATCCTGCCGCGTTGTCACTAACTCTGTCCCTAAGTTGTCACTAATTTCAGTGCTGCTCAAAAGTGTAGTCGGATTTTTTTCTGGAGTGGCAGACTGCCTCTGCAAGAAAAGAATTCCTGCGACTGCCAATATTATTCCTAAAATGATTCCAGCACTAATGAAACGTGTTCTTTTTTTCATGATTATCTCCATTAGATTTTTTATTAAATTATAAAGCGGATAGCTTAAAGAAAGATTAAATAGGAAAAAAATCTAATAATCACTCGAAGATATCCCTCTTACACTTTGGCAGATATTCTATCACAGTTGCATAAACAACTCACGGATAACAAATGTAAAAGAAAAAGAAGACACAGAAAAAACCAGCTCCGGCAGATTTATTTTAAGTTTATCTGTAGTGGAACGACGTGCGCGCCAGCGCCCGACGTTCGCAGAGCGGTGACGACTTGCAGATATTTCTTGGAGAAACGAAGGCGCTGTATGAGACGAGTTGAACCTAGAAATAGCGCAACAAAGGCTCCGCGAGCACACACTACAGATAAACTTAAAATAAATCTGCCGGAGCGACAAATCACGCAAGTACAAAAAAACCTGAGTTCAACAAGAACCCAGGTAACCAATTCCCTTAAACATTCAAAACCTTATCCAGAAACTCACGGCAGCGCTCTGTCTTCGGATGGTCAAAAACCTGCTCAGGCGTCCCATCTTCGAGAATCACGCCGCCATCCGTAAAGAGCACACGATTGGCCACGCGCCGCGCAAAGCCCATCTCATGTGTCACAATCAGCATCGTCGTGCCGTCATCCGCAATCCGCCGCATTAAATCCAGCACATCGCCGACCATTTCAGGATCCAGCGCCGATGTTGGCTCGTCAAACAGCATCACATCCGGATCCATCTCCAGTGCCCGAATAATTGCGATACGCTGCTGTTGACCACCAGATAAAGTATTAGGCATCGCGTCTTTAAACTCTGTCATCCCGATCGCACCCAACAGATAATTCGCCTTCTCCTCAGCCTCAGCCCGAGACAGCTTCTTCAAGCTGATAGGCGCATAGACAATATTTTCAAACACTGTCATATTCGGGAAAAGATTAAAGTGCTGGAAGACCATGCCGACATTCTGGCGAACTTTGTTGATATTCGTATTTTTATCCGTCAGATGGTAGCCGTCCAAAATAATCTCGCCCGAAGATGCCGCCTCAAGGCCGTTCAAAGTACGCAGAAAGGTTGACTTACCTGAACCCGAAGGTCCAATAATACAAATCACCTCGCCCTTTTTAACTTTCAAATCAATGCCCTTGAGCACTTCATTTTTACCGTAATATTTATGCAAATCTTGTACTTCAATTTGTACCGCCATTATTTTATCCTCCTTTCAATACGTCTAGCAATCAGCGTCAGCGCTTCAATCAGAATCAAGTACATCAGCCCGATAATCGCATAAACATAGAACTGCTGGAAGTTACGCGCCATGATAATCTGGCCGGTAAGCAAGAGTTCGGTCAAACCAATGACAGAAACCAAAGTCGTATCCTTCAGCGAGATAATAAACTGATTGATCAAACTCGGCGTGGTAATCTTAAGCGCCTGCGGCAGAATGACCTTCAGCATCGTGCGCACATAAGGCACACCCAGCGAGCGTGACGCCTCCATCTGCCCCACAGGGACTGCCTGTACCCCGCCGCGCATAATCTCGGCAATATAAGCCGCCGCATTCAGCGTCAATGCAATCACACCAGCCACAAATTCATTCATCGGACTCTGGTGTCCCGTCAGCATCTGAATCAAATTCGGTACCCCATAGAAGAGGAAGACTGTGAACACCAAGAGTGGAATCCCGCGGATAAAGTCAATATAAATCCGTGCAATCACACGCAGCGCCTTAACTGGACTCACAATAAAGAGACCGAAGATCGTACCTAAAATCATTGCCAGCACAAAGGAAATCAAAGCCAGCGCAATCGTTACACCCAGGCCTTGCAATAACTGTTTCCAGTTATTTTTTATTATCCCTGTAAAAGAAGACTCATCAATGGTAGAACTTGAAGTATCTGTATCCTCAGTCTTCAAGTACTTATTGACAATCTTGTCATAGTCACCAGAACTCTTCAGATAAGAGTAGCCGTCATTGAACATATCAATCAGCTCAGAATTCGTGCCCTTTTTAACAGCAAAACCATATTCGCCGTTGGCGATAGCAGGAAGCGGCATCGCGAATTTCTGACCCTGTCTGACCGCATACTTCAACACTGGCTCATCATCCATAATCGCAAAGACTGAACCTTCACGAAGTGAAGCATAGAGCGCGGTGGCATCCTTAAATGTTTTCACGATAAAGCCGAATTCAGAAGCGTGAGCGGTTAAATAATCGTAAGAAGCAGTCCCTGTTTTCGCGCCTAGAACTTTTCCTTTCAAATCTTCCCATTTCTTAACCGAAGATTTATCAGCTTCGTTGACCGCCAAGGTCAGATTGGATGAAAAGTAGCTATTAGAGAAATCAAAGACCTCTTTACGTGCGTCGGTAATTGTCATACCAGCAATCATCGCATCCGCTTGCCCAGCTTGAACCGCATCAACTGCCGGCTGGAAGCCGACATGATTCCACTTCAGGTTGAAGCCTTCATATTTGGCGATCGCATTTAGCAGGTCAACATCAATTCCGGTAAACTTCTTGTCCACATCCTGAAACTCAAAAGGTGCAAAGGAATTATCTGAGGCAATGACATATTGAGATTTTTTGGGCTTAACCTTACTTGGTGTGGCGCCGTACTTGGCCAGAATCTTATCATACTCGCCGCTTTTCTTCAGCTGTGCCAGTGCCTTATTAAAGCCTTCAATCAAGTCTGCATGTTTGCCTTTCATTACGGCAAAGCCGTAATAACCGACCACAACAGGTTTCATGTTGACGGCAATGTCTTCTCCCTGTTTGGCAGCATAAGAAAGGACAGGGTAGTCATCCATCACAGCCTCGATGTTGCCCGTCTTCAGGGCTGCCAGCATGGCAACACCGTCCGCGTAAGTGCTGATTTTGTAGCCGTATTTGCTCTGATTATCCTGCAGCCAGCGCTGAGAAACAGTACCGTTCTTAGCCCCCACTTGCTTGCCGGAAAGCTGTTTAGCGTCAGAAATCGTTTTCCCTTTTGTCGTGGCAATGACGATCGAAGACGGATAATAGGGATCGCCAAAATCAAATACTTTTCGACGTTCATCAGTAATTGACATCCCGGCGATGACGGCATCTGCTTTACCAGCCTGTAAATCATTGACAGCCGCATCAAAGCCTGGAAAGCTCATTTCTAGCTTCCAGTCGTTGATTTCAGCGACACGATGCATCAATTCGACATCTACTCCAGCCCATTTTTGATTGGCGTCTTTGAACTCAAAGGGTGCATAGGAAATGTCAGATGAAACTTTTACCACAGTTTGTGCATTGGCTGAGCTCGAGAATACAAGCCCCATCAGCAGCATAAAGACTGACATAACAGCAAGAAATATTTTATTCTTCATTTTTACAAACCTCCTCATACATATGCTAATATTTAGTAATAAATTCAGAAAACTTGAAATATAATATAATTCCAAAAATTTACTATCAAGAATAGTGTCATTCTAATACAAAAAAGCCAAACTGTCAAACTTTGATGTCATATAATCTAACATCGCTTAAAATTGAGTTTCTTCGGCAAAAATGACTGTCCAAAAACAAGCTCCTCCAGAGAGCTGGTTTAATCAGTTTTTCACCTAGTAATGCAAAGGAATTAGCGTTTGGTCGTGAGAACATCTCGGGCAAAAACTTAAAATTACCTTAAGCTTACATTTTGGTAAGAATTATTTGTGGTAAAAAATGATAAAATGTTAATTATCGAATAAAAAATGAGATAAGTAAGTTGACACAATGAAAGTATTTTCATTTATATTTTCATACTTATTTTGTCATATGAAAGAAAAATATGAATAAAAAAGAAATATTGACATTTATCGGGAAAACTTTGTTTTATTTTTTCATTATTATCATCCTGCTTTATCTGTATTCATATAGCCATACTGGCGGTGTTCACTTTATTTACAATGAATTTTAATCGGCAGATGCCTGTTTATTAGAAGAAGAAGTTAACAGACTGTCCCGAAAATCATTTTACTATCAGCAAAGGAAAATATGAGTTTACTTGAACAAATTTTAAAAATTGCCCAAAAATATCCAGAGCGCATCGCGCTGGCAGAAGCAGAAAGAGACTATAGCTATCGAGAGATGTTTGATGCGATTTCAAAAATATCAGAGCAGATTAGAGTGGTGAATCCATCTGAACGTCCTGTCCTGATTTTTGGGAAAAATGACTTCCTGACTTTGGCTGCAATGCTGGCGACAAACGTTACAGGCCGCGCTTATATCCCAGTGGATGCACATACGCCATTTGAGCGCACTGAAATGATTTACTCCGCCTCGAAACCTTCGCTTGTCATAACAACGCTTCCATTGACTGACAGATTTAAAGCACTTTTCGCAAATAGAATCGAAGTTGACGCTCAGCTGAGCGATTCAGGGCTTAAGGATTTCCCTGAGATTGATCTTAGCCAAGCAGTCAGTGGGACGGATAGTAATTATATCATCTATACCTCAGGAACAACTGGGACACCAAAAGGAGTGGAAGTAAGTCAGAGTAATTTGGCCAGCTTCACCCGATGGATGAACCATGATTTTGAGCAGATTGAGCAAAATCGGATTTTATCGCAGGCACTGTACAGTTTTGATTTATCCATTTTTAGTCTTTATCCAAGCTTAACCACAGGCGGAAGCTTAATCTCGCTTTCACGCGATGAAACAACGAATTTTAAGCTGCTTTTCGAGCGACTTAATTCTACAATTGTGAATACTTGGGTTTCTACTCCCTCGTTTGTGGACATCTGCCTGCTGGATCCGTCCTTCACCCAAGAAAGACATCCCGAGCTGCAGCAGTTTATATTCTGCGGTGAAGAATTGACCATGAAAACAGCTGAAAAACTATTGGCAGCTTTCCCGTCTGCGAGTGTTTTCAATACCTATGGTCCTACAGAAGCAACTGGAGCCATTTCATCCATCAAAATCACACCAGAAGTTCTGGCGAAAAATGAGCGTCTGCCCATTGGTTATGCAAAACCAGGCGTAGACTTGCGTATCATGGAGAATGAAATCATTATCGTTGGTGACTCGGTGGCCAAAGGTTATTATGAAAATCCAGACAAAGCGGTCACTCAAGCCTTCTTTGAAATTGAAGGGAAGCCGGCCTACCATACTGGAGATGCTGGTTCCATCAGTGATGACGGCCTGCTTCGATATCAGGGCCGCATTGATTTCCAAGTCAAATTCAACGGTTTTAGAATTGAACTTCAAGACATTGAGGCCAATTTGCAAGCACTTTCTAGCGTAGAAGGCGCCGTTGTCCTGCCTCAGTATAATGAGCAGCATAAAGTCACAGCCCTGGTTGCTTTCATCAAAACCAACCGGACCTTCACGGACAAAGCAGAAGAAAGAACATTCACAAAAGAAATAAGAAAAGAACTCTCAAAGACAATCATGGATTATATGATGCCGACCAAATATGTTTATCAGAAAGAATTCCCGCTTAACCAGAATGGAAAAGTGGACCGAAAAGCTTTTAAAGTAAAAGGACGAGGTGAATAAATTTGCAGCCTTATTCTACTCCATTTTATTTTGTGCTGCTGGCGCTGGCGCTTCTTCCAATAATCGTCGCACATTTCTTTGGAAAGAAGTTGATGTGCTATCAGTTTCTATTTACAATCGCTTTCATCGTACTGACATTTTACAGCACTGGAACGCTTTTACCGCTAATCGGCTTCGGCATTTTCCAAACATTGCTCATAAAAGCCTATGAGTGGTATCGCGTTAAGAAAAAAAAGAACCAGACTTTCGTATTTTATCTTGCCGTCTTTTTGACCATTTTTCCGCTTATTATCGTTAAAATCACACCATTTGTTGATTCGGAACATCCAGCGTCCATTCTTGGCTTTTTAGGAATTTCCTATATCACCTTTAAAACGATTGCCATCATCATGGAAATGAGAGATGGCTTGATAAAATCTGTTCCGCTCAAAGATTTTCTGTACTTTCTGTACTTTTTTCCAACGATTTCATCTGGACCTATTGACCGATTTCGACGTTTCAGCAAAGAGCTAAATGAACTTCCAGCAGACAATGAACAGTACGAAAACTTATTCAGTAAAGGCATTTTCCGGATTTTTCTGGGTTTCCTCTACAAATTTATCATCGGCTACCTTATTGATCAGTACCTGCTTCACGGGATTGCCATAATGGCCGTTGTGCACCCGAACGTTTGTACAATTGCTGCTTCAATGTATTCGTACGGTCTGTATCTCTTTTTTGATTTTGCGGGTTACTCGCTATTTGCAATCGGCATCAGCAATTTGATGGGCTACGACATTCCGATTAATTTTAATAAGCCATTTCTCGCTAAAAATATACATGACTTCTGGAATCGTTGGCACATGACACTAAGTTTCTGGTTCCGAGATTTTGTTTTTATGAGACTGGTCAAAACCATCATGATCAGAAAATGGTCTAAGAACATGATCACCATCTCCAATGTAGGTTATCTGGCCAATATGCTGCTCATGGGGCTCTGGCATGGCTTGACCTGGTATTATGTCTTGTACGGCTTATATCATGCCATACTGATGATCGTCTATGATGCTTGGCTGCGTCTCAAAAAGCGTCGAAAATGGAAGATTCCTGACAACAAATGGACGAATGCGCTCAGCATATTTATTACCTTTAACCTTGTATTCATCGGTTTTCTCATTTTCTCAGGAATTCCGAATTATATTCTGGAGCGTTTATTAGATCCAACAGTATTCCATCCATTGCCCAATTTTTAATATCTTAATAGAAAAAGCCGAACATTCGGGCGAATGTTGAGCGACCAAAGGAGCTCAATAAATTAAATAAGGCTTTGCAGAGCAAAGCATCATTGTAAAGGAGAAAAAAATGCAAGAACAAGTATTTGATATTATTGAAACTGTCTCAATGACAGATGAATTTCGTGATATTCCAGATGCAGATTTATTCGAAGAGGGTATCTTGGACTCTATGAAGGCCATTATGCTCATCGTCGAGCTTGAAGGCGCTTTTGACATCAGTCTGCCGCCTTCAGAAATGGACAGAGAAAATTGGAACACCGCCAATAAAATCGCCGCAAGAGTTCAGGAAAAAGTAGATGAAGCGTAAATTATTCAAAGCACTTGGCCCATTGGTAGTCGCGCTGATAATGGTCGCTGTTCTGATGTTTCTGCCTTTAAATATCGGTGCAAAATATTCTCATAAGCAATTGACAAAATTCGGACAAGCGCCTTATAACACGCCAAGTTTCACAGGTTATTCCATAAAAAAACAAGCTTTTTCGAATTCAAAATTCTTGCCTATTTTAGGCTCATCAGAGCTCGGGCATGTTGATAGCTTTCATCCCAGTGTTTACTTTACAAAATACCCTGCCGGCTTCACGCCGTATCTCGCAGGCCAGCCGGGGACGACATCATTAACCCAGTTTTTCTTTGTAAAATCAGCCGCTGAACAGTTGAAAAATCGGAAAATGGTTTTTATCATCAGTCCTCAGTGGTTTACGGGTAAAGGCGTAACAAACCCTGAATTGACAAACTTTGTCTCAAAAGGTGAAATCTACAGCTGGCTGATCTCTGCAGATCCTAAAGCAGAAACAACCGCAAAGCTCGCCAAGCACTTACTGAATTTCAACTTTTTGAAGTCTGAAGGTGAAATACACCATATTCTCAAACGTTTTTCTCAAAAAAAAGCGATGACAAAACTGCAGAAACTTAAAGTTTCTTCCTCCCTGCAATTCTGGCGTCAAGAGGATCTCTTATTCTCAGGTATCTCTCAATGGGCGGCCAATCAAATGGGACTTCACCACAAGATTGATAAGCTTTCTAAAAAACTGCCGAAGAATCCAAACTTTGATGAATTAGATGCCTTAGCCTATTCAAAAGGTGAAAAAGCTTCCAGCAATAATCCCTATCGTATTCGCAATGCTGTCTGGAAAAAAATCGCTAGGTCAAAAGCAAAAACTCGAAAAGGACGCCTCGCAAACGCAAGTTACTTGAAGAGCCCCGAATATACTGATTTTCAGCAGCTTTTGAACGTTTTCGCCGAGAATCACGATGATGTTCTGTTTGTCATCCAGCCAGTAAACGGGAGCTGGTATGAATACTTGGGACTCACTGAACAGAAGCTCCAGGAATTCAGCAGCAAGATACGACAGCAATTAAGCTCCCAAGGCTTCAATCAAATTGCCGATTTTACTTCAATGTACAACACGCCGTACGCCATCGACGATACCATTCATTTCGGCAATCGCGGCTGGTTAGCCGTAGACCAGGAAATCAAGAAATTCATGGAAAGTCCATCAAAAATTGATTATCATCTAGACAATGAACGCTACCTGTCTGAAGACTGGGCAATGAATAAATAACAAGATGTGAGACAGGCCCGCTACGAAGCGTAGAAATTTACCCCAAGGGGGAAAGCGACCTCTAAGTGCTAAAGCGATAAGAGTCTGCTTAGGGAATCTAGGTTCTGCCTTTAGGCAGGTTCTAGATTCATCTAATTTCCTAGCTTCAGGCCTGTCGAACTCAATTAATCAGCCTAAAAAAACAAGTCACAATGAACGAAGCAGGAAAAGTGACTTGTTTTTAATATAAAAAAACCGGACACAGACAAATAAACTGTGTTCGGCTTAATGCTCATTTTGTGAACTAATAAATGGTCAATTCTTTGCTAGTGTGGGTCAGAGGATTTGCCCCTGTCTCGGTCACATAAAGGCAGTCCTCAATACGAACGCCAACTTTATTCGGAATATAGATACCTGGCTCATCGGAGAAGCACATACCTGCTTCAAGCACCAATTCTTCGCCTTCAACGATCGAAGGGTATTCATGAATGTCCATGCCGATGCCGTGTCCTAGACGATGTGTGAAGTATTCACCGTAACCTGCTTTAGTGATCACGTCACGCGCCACCTTATCCACGCTCTCGGCTGTAACACCAGGTTTGATATAATCCTGCGCCGCCAGCTGTGCTTCCAGCACGATGTTGTAGATTTCGCGGTCAAAGTCAGATGGTTTGCCCAAAGAAATCGTACGTGTGGCGTCTGAAACATAACCATTCTTGATCACGCCCAAATCAAAGAGGAGCAGCTTGTTCTGTTCAACCACAAATTCTTCTGGTACACCGTGCGGATTAGCGGCGCGTGCACCAGATAAAACGATGGTATCAAAAGACATACCAGGCACACCCAATTTCTTAATGCCGAATTCGATTTCAGTTGCGATTTCAATTTCAGTAATACCAGGCTTCTGCGCCGCTTTAAAACCGATCTCGAAACACTTGTCAGCGTAATCACCAGCAACGATCAGTTTTTCAATTTCATCGGCTGACTTGATCAATCGCATACGGCTGATGAGTGGCGCCAAATTCACGAAGTCAGCAGAGAATACCGATTTCAGCCCTTCAGTTTTCAACATGGTAATATCAGAAAACTCTACACCGATTTTACGGACATTAAGTCCAAAACTGTCAACTTTGTCTTTAATCATTTTCCAAGGATTTTCAGAGTCAACATAACCAAAGACCTCAAAATCGACTTTGCTGCGGGTCATTTCGACCTCTAAAGCAGGTGTGAAGAAAATTGGCTCACGGTCTGGGAAGATCATCAGACCTGCGATGCGCTCGTGCGGATCCATTTCAACACCAGTCAAATAGTTCATGGTGGTTGGATTTGTAATAAAGGTCATGTCGACCTCTTTGCCATTCAAAGTGTTGGCAATTTGTTTAATTTTTGTATTCATAAGTCTCATTTTCCCCCATTTTTTCGAAAATTGCAAGCTAAACACTTGAAAACCTTTTCACAAAAGAGTAAAATGAAACAAAAATGTAAATTTCAAGAAAACAACGCATTTTTGTAATTGTTTTCATTATTACTAACTTAAGGAGAATCATGGAAGAAAACACAATCACAATTTATGATGTCGCACGAGTGGCAGGCGTGTCAATGGCCACGGTCAGCCGTGTGGTAAACGGTGTTTCAAATGTAAAGGAAAGCACCCGCAAGAGAGTTCTCGACGTCATTGAAGAGTTAGACTACAGACCGAACGCGATTGCTAGAGGACTTGCAAGTAAGCATTCAACCACGATCGGTGTCATCCTGCCGTCTTTTACACATTCATATTACTCTAGAATCATTGTCGGCGTTGATGATGTGGCACGCATGTACAACTATAACCTTCTGGTTTCAAATTCCGACGGCGACAGTGAGAAAGAGATTTCTTTGGTTGACGATTTTGCTACCAAGCAGGTTGACGGTTTGATTTTTATGGGAGACACGCTGTCTGATAATCTTCGGACTCGTTTTTCTCGGCTGCGTACGCCAGTTGTCTTGGCTGGAATGATTGATGATGAAAAACAAATTCCCGCAGTAAGCATCGATCATCGTAAAGCTGCAGAGGAAGCAGTGAAACTCTTGGCCAAAAATCATGAGAAAGTTGCCCTGATAACTGGACCTCTTGTCAATGTTATCAATGCGGAACGTTTAGAGGGCTATAAGAAGGCGCTTAAGTCCTATAAGCGCGAATACAATGAGTTGCAGATAATCGAAACACCTTATACTTACAAGTCCGGCTATCGACTGGTTGAGCGCGTTTTGGCGACTGGATCAACTGCTGCCTTTGTGACAGATGATGAAGTGGCGGCAGGCCTGCTCAACGGCTTGCTTGACTCAGGAATAAATGTACCGGACGACTTCGAAATCATAACCTCCAACAACACCATTGTTACAAATTATACCCGGCCGAACCTCACAAGTATTGATCAGCCCCTTTACGATGTCGGCGCTGTGTCAATGCGCTTCTTGACCAAGCTCATCAATAAAGAAGACATTGATGAGAAAATAGCTGTTTTGCCGTATCGTATGGCGATTAAAAAATCAACAAAATAGTTTTTAAAAATATTCCTATTACTTAAATTAGGAGTATTTTTTAAACTCACGACTTTGAATGAAGCCCAGCATGGTCGTTCAAATGAGGAATTCTAGAATTGACTTTACAGCTTTTTTAGGATAGAATAAACTAAATAGTCATTTGTTGGATTGTGTTTAATTCAATAAAAGACTGGAAATTTTCGTTTACCGCTGTGCGATTTCAAGGAGAATTATGAGAGAAGCGTCATTAAGTCGTGTCCAAAGAATGAGAACTAAAAAATCAGCATTCAGGACTTGGAAATCTGGAAAAAACTGGCTCATCGCATCCAGTACTTTTGTTATTGTCGCGGGCGGCGCATCGGTATTTTTTGGACAAAATGCTCATGCGGACATTCTTAATCCTGAGACGCAGGTGCTTAACAGCAGTGCTGCGCTTTCGGCAGTTTCTTCATCAGAACATTCTGACAGTCAGAATCAGACTTCTTTCTCTTCTGCATTGCCATTGCCTTCATCGGCTGCTGAACAAAATCAGAGTTCTGGATTAAGTTCGAGTCCTTCAGTGGCTTCAATGGCTGTAAGCTCAGGGCAAGATAAATCGCTTTTTGCTGAAGCAGCAGAAGTTCAATATTCATCTGCTGTTATAAGTTCGCCAAGTTCGGCCGCTTCTATATCCAATATTCAAAGTATTGTCAGCTCAGAACAAGTGATTGCTCAATCTGCGCTTTCTCAGAGCAGCCTTTCTTCAGACCATTCGGCAGTTGATCATTTGGTGGGTGAAAGTCGCGCGCCTATTATTGCCTCGGATAATGCTTCAGCCATCTCGTCTGCTCTTATTTCTCAAAGCAGTTCTGCTAATGGCTCCTCTGCTTCATATGAGGCTAGCCAGGTTCAATTGCCTGCTGAATCAAGTGATGATTCTGCTGTTTCATCAAGTCTTGCAGACTCAGGATTAGGTTCGGCAGGTCCGACGGCGCAAAGTTCTCAGCTGGTGTCGTCGTCAAGTTCGGCGTCCGCATTAAGTCAATCCTCTCATTTTTCGTCCGGTGCACAATTAGAAGACAAGTTATCCAGTGCACAAGCTGCTTTAGATCAGGCAAAGGAAGAATTGAACCGCGCTTTGGCCAGCTCAACAGCAGCACAGGAAGCTTTAGCAGCGGCCGAAAAAGCAGCACAGGATGCTGCGGCATTATTGACTGCAGCTCAGGCACAACTGGACGCTGACCGGAAGGCTCTAGAAGAGGCACAAGGCTCGGGGACTGCCAACAGATCTGATTTGTTGAAACTGAGTGATGAGGAGCAGACGGCCCAAGAAAAAATAGATCTGGATTTGGTTCTATTAGAGAACGCTAAGGCTAATTTAGAGGCTGCAAAAGCACGCCTGAATTCACTTACTCGACAGGCGGCTTATGCTGACGATACGCTAAAGGCTTCCAAAGTCCTGGTCAGCTCGCTTGAAGCCCAGCTACAGACGATTCAGGCTGAAATTGAAGCAGCTTCAGCATTAGATTCTTCATCACAAAATTCGCTTGCGACTTCTGACATGGGGACGAGCCAGGCCAGTTCAGAATTTGTTTCTCCCAAGATCAGTGCTTCAGCAGGTCTCTCAAACGTCTCAACAACTGACGATTTAAGCGCCTCAAACGTTTCATTTTCTAGTGAATCCAGCGGATCAAGTTTATCAAGTCCGTCTCCTTCGGTGGCGGTGTACTTGCCGGGAAATAAAACAAACGGAGCTTCAGCGGCAAACTCAAAAACAGCTGTGATTTCATCATTGAGTACGCATCGTCCAATTACCATACCAAGTACAAATCTGGCAGAGACTGTTTTTCCAAAAACTGGAGAAAATGAGAATCTTCTTCCGTTAGCAGGTATTGCACTTTTGGCTGGTGCAGCAACACTTGGAACAGCCTCACGCCGTAGAAGAGTTAAGCTTTAAGAAGTTTATAGTTTTCAAATAAAGTAATTGTTGTGTGGCTTATTTATAGTGTAGTCTTTAAAAAGTCCCCGGCCTTCACTGCCTATTTGATTTTGAGCATTTATAAGTGTTGAAAATAATAATAATGATATTGGTTTTCCTATAGGAAAACCTTTATTCTTGACATGAACTAAAAAAAAGGGTAAACTAATTTTCAGTTTGACAGTTCAAGCAGCTTCTGTCAAAACCTGAATTCTATTGGAGGAAAGTTTGCCTACAACAACAAAAACTACAAAGCCTAAAAAGGCAACAGTTAAGAAAACGACTGCTTCAAAAAAAACCGTAAAGAAATCTGCAAGTCCGACTAAAACTGAAACTAAGGCTAAGACAAAAACGAAAACAAAAACTAAAACAAAAGCCAAAACAAGAAAAAAGACTGTGGCATCCGCAGGTAAGAATTTAGTCATCGTTGAATCACCTGCAAAAGCACGCACAATTGAAAAATACCTGGGCAGAAATTATCACGTGGTAGCATCTGTCGGTCATGTTCGTGATTTGAAAAAGTCCTCAATGTCGGTGGATATTGAACATGATTATGAACCTCAATATATCAATATTCGAGGTAAAGCACCGCTGATTAATGGGCTGAAAAAAGAAGCCAAAGCTGCTAAAGCCGTTTATCTCGCGAGTGACCCGGATCGTGAAGGAGAAGCGATTTCATGGCATTTGGCACATATTTTGGATTTGCCGCTGGATGCAAAAGATCGCGTGGTGTTCAACGAGATTACCAAAGATGCCGTTAAAGAAGCATTTAAAGAGCCGCGCGTCATTGACCAGGACTTGGTGGATGCGCAGCAAGCCCGCCGTGTACTGGATCGTCTGGTGGGTTATTCGATTTCACCGATTTTGTGGAAGAAGGTCAAAAAAGGTTTGTCGGCTGGACGTGTGCAGTCGATCGCTTTAAAGCTGATTATCGACCGCGAAAATGAAATAAAGGCCTTCATTCCGGAAGAATACTGGACGATTGAAGGAAACTTCAAAAAAGGGACAAAGAAGTTCCCTGCTAATTTCTGGGGCCTTGACGGCAAAAAGCACGAGCTGAAAAACAATGATGAGGTTCAGGAGGTGCTTCAGCGTCTTAAAGGTGCTGATTTTACTGTTGATAAGGTGGAGAAGAAAGAACGCCGCCGTAATGCACCTCTGCCCTATACGACTTCATCGCTGCAGCAGGATGCATCAAACAAGTTAAATTTCCGGACACGTAAGACGATGATGGTTGCGCAGCAGCTCTATGAGGGAATTACTTTGGGTGCGCAAGGCCATCAGGGTCTGATTACTTATATGCGTACAGATTCGACGCGTATTTCTCCTGTAGCTCAGAATTCGGCTGCTCAGCTGATTACTGAGCGATTTGGCGAAAATTACAGCAAGCATGGCTCGAAAACTGTCAATCGTGCCGGGGCACAAGATGCCCACGAAGCAATCCGTCCGTCGAATGTTTTTAATACGCCAGAGTCGATTGCAAAGTATCTGGATAAGGATCAGCTGAAGCTGTACACATTTATTTGGAACCGGTTTGTGGCTTCTCAGATGACCGCTGCTGTGTTTGATACAGTCAAGGCAAATCTTACGCAGAATGGTGTGACCTTTACAGCAAATGGCTCACAGATCAAATTCAAGGGTTACTTAGCAGTCTACAATGACGACGATAAGAATAAAGCGCTGCCAGAGCTGACTGAGGGCGAAACTGTAAAGAAGGTTTCCGTTAAGCCTGAACAGCATTTCACGCAGCCGCCGGCGCGTTTCTCTGAAGCAACGCTGATTAAAGCGCTGGAAGAAAATGGAGTCGGCCGCCCGTCTACTTATGCGCCGACTTTGGAGACCATTCAGAGACGATATTATGTCCGTTTGGTAAGTAAACGTTTTGAGCCGACGGAGCTGGGGGAGATTGTCAATGGTCTGGTGGTTGAATTCTTCCCGAATATTGTCAATACTGAGTTTACAGCAGAGATGGAGACAGATTTAGACAAGGTCGAAGCTGGCAGCATGCAATGGCAGAAAGTCGTTGATCAATTCTACAAGCCTTTCGAGAAGGAGCTGGACAAGGCTGAAGTCGAGATGGAGAAAGTTGTCATCAAGGATGAACCGGCTGGCTTTGACTGCGATGTCTGCGGCCATCCGATGGTTATCAAGCTAGGGCGCTACGGCAAGTTTTATGCTTGTTCGAACTTTCCTGAATGCCGGAACACCAAGGCGATTGTAAAAGAAATCGGCGTCATCTGTCCGAAATGTCATGAGGGGCAAGTGATTGAGCGTAAAACAAAGCGCCAGCGCATTTTCTACGGTTGTTCACGCTACCCTGACTGTGATTTCACCAGCTGGGATAAACCAGTCGGGCGTGATTGTCCTAAATCTGGTGATTTCTTGGTTGAAAAGAAGTTGCGCGGCGGCGGAAAGCAA
>JAITVN010000005.1 GCA_031285775.1 Streptococcaceae bacterium
TTTGTCTCAGTCACGTTCAAATCTATCCTTTTCATTTTATTAGAATAACCTATTGGAACAACAGATTGGGACATTTTGTCTTTCGACCTACCTAAGACATTATCACATTCGAACGATAGGGCGCCGTTTAAAAGAGTTAAATTTTTGAATTTTACTGTCACTTAAGATATAATTAACTTGAAATTAAGAAGAATTTAAGCTAAGAAATAAGCAAAAACTTCAGAAACTCGGTAATTGGAGTTACTTCATGAGTCGCAGTTAGCTGGCTAAGCCGTGAAAATAGATTGCGTGAATAGCCGAAGCGTTTGCTCGCGTGAGTTTGATTTTCAGACCATGAACAAAATGTAGGCGCAGAAAAACTGAGAGTCTGAAGCAGCCCGATTTCTGTATTAAGCTTTGCAAGGCAAAGTAAAAAGTCTCAATAAAGGAGAAAAATGGAAAATCCAAAAAAGGCCAAGCTGACCGCCGTATCGCTGGCTTTAATGATCTTCACGGCTGTTTACGGCTTCGGTAACGTGCCTTTGTCCTTCTATCAGATGGGCTACGGCGCGATCCCTTGGTACATCTTGTCCGCTCTCGTCTTCTTCCTGCCTTTTTCACTCATGGTAACTGAATTTGGATCCGCTTTCAAAAACGAACACGGCGGCATCTACTCATGGATGAATAAGTCGGTTGGACAAGGCTTTGCGCTAACAGGCACTCTGATGTGGTACATGTCATGGGTGACTTGGTTTGTTGCAGTCGGTAATCGTATACTTGTGCCGATTGCCAATGTTGTGTTCGGCAGCTCCGATGTCATCAATAAAACACCAACCTGGCTGATGTCAATTCTGGCTATTATTATCATGGGCGTTGTTACGATGGCTTCTATGAATGGTATCGGCTGGATTAAGCGAGTCGCTTCAATCGGAGGAATTGCTTCTGTATCCTTGAACTTTATTCTGATCATTGCAGCGATTATTCTGATGTTCAAGCAGCACGGTGTACCTGCAACAACACTGACTTGGTCTGCACTTTGGACGACGCCGAATCCTAACTTGCAGCCTGTTACCATTGTAACGCTTGTCGCCTTCCTGGTTTACGCAATCTTTGCCTATGCGGGTGTGGAGTCTGTCGGCGGTCTGGTTGACGAGACTGAGAAGCCTGAGCGCAATTTCCCGCGCGGCATCCTGATTTCTACCGCAGTCATTATGATTGGCTACTCGCTGATGATTCTCTTGAACGGTTTTGTCATCAATTATGCCAAAGACTGGTTGCCGATGATGAAAGACGGCACGCTGACTCAGGGAAACCTGACCTATGTCATGATGCAGCAGCTGGGTCAGCACATTGGTACGGCCTTCGGCATGGATGCGTCTGGTGTGGCGCTGATGGGAACGATTTTTGCCCGCTATGTAGGTATTTCCATGTTTCTTGCTCTGACTGGCGCACTTTTCACTCTGATCTTCTCACCGCTGAAACAGTTGATGGAGGGAGCGCCGGAGGATATGTGGCCAGGAAAACTTGGTAAGACAAAGAACGGTATCCCACGTACAGCAATGAAATGGCAGTTTGTCCTCGTATCCGCTTTTCTGATCATGAATATGGTTATCTCGCTGATTAATGCAGGTGCGGCGGACCGATTCTTTCTGTTCCTGACCAATATGGGAAATGTGGCTTCCAGTCTGCCTTATGTCTTCATCGTCTTTGCTTATATCAAGTTCAAGCAGAATGACACGATTGAAAAGCCTTTTGTGGTCATGAAGAACAAGACATTTGCTGTAACCATCGCATGGATTTCGGCTATTGTCATTATTTTTGCAGATGTGTTTGCTGTTATCGAGCCTATTATTGATCACCTTACGGATCCTGAAGGCACATCGATTTCCGCCATGGTTACCAATATTATTTCAATGGTGGCGGGGCCAGTCGTCTTTGGTGTGATTGCCTGGTGGCTGATGAGAAACTATAATAAGAAGCATGCGAAATAATACTTCAATTACTTGAGTTGAGAGCATCCAGCTCTGAGCTCAAGTTTTTTATCAGAGACAACATTGAGCAATATGTCTTCGCTCTTCTCGCAAAAACATGCTATAATTACATAATATTAAGAAAGATGAAAATTATGTCAAGAAAATTTAACCGTATTCACCTCATCGTGATGGATTCCGCAGGAATCGGAGAGGCGCCTGACGCAGATCATTTCTTCAATCACGAAACGCCTGACACAGGCTCAAACACTATCGGACACATTTCTGAAAAGGTCGGCTTAGATGTGCCGAATTTTCAGAAACTTGGTCTGGGTAATATCACCCCTTTGAAGACGGTAGCTGCAACAGATCATCCGCTGGCTTATACGACAAAGCTGCAGGAAGTCAGCAACGGCAAAGACACGATGACGGGCCACTGGGAAATCATGGGCCTTGACATCAAGAATCCTTTCCCTGTCTATCCGGACGGTTTTCCAGAAGAACTGCTGCAGAAAATTGAAGATTTTTCCGGACGTAAAATTATTCGAGAGGCCAACAAGCCTTATTCTGGTACGCAGGTCATTGATGACTTCGGCGAGCGCCAAATCGAGACAGGTGAGTTGATTATCTATACTTCGGCGGATCCGGTGCTGCAGATTGCGGCGCAAGAAGAGGTGATTCCTCTGGAAGAATTGTACAAGATTTGTCAATATGTCCGCGATATTACGAATGTGGGATCTGAGTGGATGCTGGGACGCATTATCGCGCGACCTTATCTTGGCCGTAAGGTCGGGGAATTTGAACGGACTGCCAATCGCCGTGATTACGCTTTGGCGCCTTTTGGTGCAACGGTACTTAATCATCTGGATGATGCGGGATTTCCTGTTATTTCTGTGGGAAAAATTCATGATATTTATGAGGGGCAAGGCATCAATAAGGACATGGGTCACAATTTGAACGACATGGACGGTGTCGATCGGATGCTGAAAGCCATGGCGCTGCCTGACTTTAAGGAAGGTTTGCTCTTTGTGAACTTGGTTGATTTTGATGCCAAATATGGCCACCGTCGCAATCCTGAAGGCTACCGCGATGCGATTCAGGATTTGGACGGACGTCTGCCTGAGATTATGTCTGCAATGAGGGAGGATGATTTGCTGATGATTACGGCAGATCACGGGAATGATCCGACTTTTACGGGGACGGATCACACGCGTGAATATATTCCGCTGATTGCTTATTCTAAGTCGCTGAAGGATCCGAAACCTTTGCCTGTGGGGCATTTCGCAGATATTTCGGCCACGATTGCGGATGATTTTGGTGTCGCTAAGGGTGATATCGGCGAGAGTTTTCTTGATGAATTGATTTAAAAATTGAATAAATAAAGAAAGAGGGAAAATCAAAATGTCAGATGTTAGCGTGCAGTCGAGTGCGAATGTATCAATTACTGAGGATGGAATCTTGGTGAAATACGGTAAGTATGTGGGGCAGAAGTCTCGAGCGATGGCAGGCATGGTACTGTTGTTGACGCCTGTTATTGCAATTTTGCTGATGTTAGCGATTTTTCCTTTCTTTAAGATATTGGCACTGACGATTCTGGCAATAGGCATTATTGTTCCGCTGGGATTGATTCTGCTGAAATACTTTATTCAAAGATCACAGATTAAAGAGGGAACTTGGAACCCTTCTGACAATGATGATGTGTTCGGTTTGCAGCCGAAGGCTCTGAAGAATTATTTTTTTAGAAATAAGAATGAGCATCCCGCACCATATAAGCTAAGTTTTGATGGGGATACTCTGACTTGGTATCCGCGCTTAAACAGTGAGATTCATGTTGAAATTCCGAAGTCTGATATTCAGGAAATTGATTTCGGATGGGGTGCTTTCAGGGTCATGAGTCCGCTTCTGGCAACTGCTTGGAAGATTTCACATCCTGGTGTAATGGCGCCGCATGCGGCTTCTATCACTCGCGAGTCTGAAGAAGGCTGGATTTCGATTGTATTTAAAAACAGCAAGCTGGCTTCTAAGTGGCTGAATCCTTTTAACAGCTGGATTGATCCGCATAATGCAAATCTTGAACCTGGCGGAATTCTGATTATGGAAAAAGGCTTCGATATGTCATATAAAGATCTTAAGCTGATTTCTGAATCAATGGAATACCATTTTGGTCTGCCAGTGAAGCAATACGATCAGATTAATAAGAGAGACTTCTTCGAGTAGCGCAAAACTACTTGTGACAAGCATTTTGAATGAATATTGTAAAAGATAATTGACACTCTGTTGGTTATCTTCCCATCTTTGACAGTTTCAAGAGAAAAAAGTCTAGCAGTCCCTTACAATGCAAGTGATTCTAGACTTTTTCGAATGGTTTAATTTTATCGTTTTTTATTTTGTCTTTGATTTTTTGATAATTTTTTTGATTTCTTTTTGACTCATGATTTCCCAGTCTGTCCGAAAGCC
>JAITVN010000024.1 GCA_031285775.1 Streptococcaceae bacterium
GTTTCACATGAAGCTGCAGTAGACCAGGCCATCAAAGATCTGCAGGCAGTTGTTGCCAATCAAAATTCAACCGTTACAGAAATTGAGGACAAGGTAAGAGCTGTAAATTCAGCTGTAGCCGATGCCAAGACAGCACGTGATGCAGCAATTACAAGCGCAGGCAGCGCAGAAGACGCAGCGAAACAATCTACAGCTTCCCAAGATCCAACTGTAACAACAGCGATCAAGAAACTGGATGATTTGATTGCGAAGTCGAAGACAGATGATGCCACAGCACTGACCACAGACATCGCCGCAGCGACAAAAGCGCTTCAGGATGCTCAAAAAGCAGCTGAAGATATGGGTGATCGTCAAGACGCAATAGATAAGGCAGAACAAGCGATCAAGGATGCGGACAATTCGACAGTAGCCAATGATCCAGCGGTTGTCAAAGCCAAAGACGACCTCCAGGCAATTCTGGACAATCCGAACTCAACACCTCAACAGATCAAAGACGCCACTGACAATCTGAACAACGCCGTTGACACAGCGAAACAGGCACAGGAAGGTGATCGTCAAGCAGCGATAGATAAGGCAGAACAAGCGATCAAGGATGCGGACAATTCAGCCGTCGCGAATGACCCAGCCGTAGTCAAAGCCAAAGATGATCTCCAGGCGATTTTGGACAATCCGAACTCAACACCTCAGCAGATCAAAGATGCCACGGACAATTTGAACAACGCCGTTGACACAGCGAAACAGGCACAGGAAGGTGATCGTCAAGCAGCGATAGATAAGGCAGAACAAGCGATCAAGGATGCAGACAATTCAACCGTCGCGAATGATCCAGCAGTTGTCAAAGCCAAAGACGATCTCCAGGCAATTCTGGACAATCCGAATTCAACGCCTCAGCAGATCAAAGACGCCACGGACAATCTGAACAACGCCGTTGACACAGCGAAACAGGCTCAGGAAGGTGATCGCCAGGCCGCGATAGACAAGGCAGAACAAGCGATCAAGGATGCGGACAATTCAACCGTCGCGAATGATCCAGCAGTTGTCAAAGCCAAAGACGATCTCCAGGCAATTCTTGACAATCCAAATTCAACACCTCAGCAGATCAAAGACGCCACGGACAATCTGAACAACGCCGTTGACACAGCGAAACAGGCACAGGAAGGTGATCGTCAAGACGCGTTAGACAAGGCAGAGCAAGCGATCAAGGATGCGAACAATTCTCCAAATGCAAACAATCCAGACGTGGTCAAAGCCAAGGATGATCTCCAGGCAATTCTAGACAATCCGAATTCAACAACCCAGCAGATCAAAGACGCCACAGATAAGCTGAACAATGCGGTGAGTGACGCATCGAAGACCCGTGAAGACGCAGTCAACGACGCTAACACAGCTATGGCTCCAGCCAACACGTCACCAGTCTCACACGAAGCCGCAGTTGACCAAGCAATCAAGGACTTACAAGCCGTTGTTGCCAATCAAAACTCAACCGTTACAGAGATTGAGGACAAAGTAAGAGCTGTAAATTCGGCTGTGGCCGATGCCAAGACAGCACGTGACGCAGCAATTACAAACGCGGGCAGCGCAGAAGATGCTGCCAAACAGTCTCCAGTTGCTCAAGAACCGAGTGTTGCCGCAGCGATCAAGAAACTGGATGATCTGATTGCCAAGTCGAAGACAGACGATGCCGCTGCATTGACTACAGACATTGCGACAGCGACACAAGCCCTTAAGGACGCGCAAAAGGCAGCCCAAGACATTCGTGACAAAGCAAATGAAGCAATCACAGATGCGAACAATTCGGATGTTGCGAATGATCCAGCCGTTGTCAAAGCCAAAGATGATCTCCAGACGATTCTGAATGATCCTACCTCAACAGGTCAGCAGATCAAAGATGCCACTGATAAGCTCATTGATGCGGTTGGTGAGGGAGAATTGGCAAATGAGACACGCCAAGATGTCATTGATAAAGCGAATGAGGCAATGGATCCAGCTAAGACTTCACCAGTCTCACATGAAGCAGCAGTTGACCTGGCAACAAAGAACCTCCAGGCGCTGATAAAAGATCCGAATTCAACCGTTGCCCAGATTGATGCTGCAGTGAAAGCTCTGAATACTGCGGTGACAGACGCCAAAACTGCACGTGACACTGCGATTACAACGGCAAATAGCTTAGAGGAACTCGTTAAACAATCTTCTGTCGGACAAGAGCCGAGTGTTGTGGCCGCAATTAAGAATCTTGATGATCTGATTGCGAAATCTAAAACAGATAATTCATCAGCCCTGACCAAAGACATTGAGGCAGCAACGCAAGCACTTCGAAACGCCAGAAAGACTGCTCAAGATGCACGTGATAAAGCAAATCAGGCAATCACGAACAGCAACAATTCGACAGTAGCAAACGACCCAGCCGTTGTCAAAGCCAAGGATGATCTCCAAGTTATCTTGAATAATCCAGCATCAACTAACCAGCAGATCACAGATGCAGCAAACAATCTGACAACTGTTGTCGTAACTGTCAGCGAATCCTCACAGGCACGCCAAGATGCCATTAACGACGCCAATAAGGCGAAGGATCCATCCAACACTTCTCCAGTTTCTCATGAACCAGCCGTTGCCAAGGCAATCACGAATCTTGAAGTGATCATCACTGATTCTCAATCAACAGTCAGCCAGATTCAAGAAGCTACAAAGGCGCTGAATACTGCCGTGGCCGAAGCTAAGACAGCACGTGACACCATCATTGTCAATGCTGGCCAGACTGGAAATTCAGTGAAACAATCACCAGTTGCACAGGAACCAAGTGTGGCAGCAGCCATCAAGAATTTGGAAGACCTGATCGCGAAATCGAAGACAGATGATTCCAAGGCACTGACCAAGGATATTGAAGCAGCTATCCAAGCACTTCAAGCGGCACAAAAAACTGCTCAGGACGCACGTGACAAAGCTGCTCAGGCTATAACGGACAGCAGCAAGTCAACAGTTGCCAATAATTCCGAAGTTCTGCAGGCGATAAAAGATCTTCAAGCACTTCTGAACAACCCGACTAGCACCACTCAGCAACTTAGCGAGGCGACAACCAAGCTGAACACCGCTGTTACGAAAGCGCAAGGCACCACGACAACTCAGACAGGAAGTACAAGCAGCTACACGAAGACTTTCCCAGCGACAGGCGATGAAGATGGAGATGCTGCAAGAAACCTAGGAATTTCCTTACTCACGCTGACCTCACTCGGACTCATCAGCGGAAAACTTCGTAAGAGAAAAGAAGAAGAGTAAACAGCTTTTACAAATCTCGCTCCTCTTAAATTAAAGAACCAAGCTCCGGCTTGGTTCTTTTTATGAGCGGATTTTTTTGTCAACTTTGGAGAGCGCTTAATTTGCCTTTTTCCTAAAAATCACGAATTTACTGTAAAGATAATTGACGAAAATCGTGAAGACCTGCAAGAACAGATTGAGCGCCACGACCATAGTGTTTTTACTGATGCCGAAAGCATTCATGAGAATCTCAGGATGCGCATCAACCAGCCAGGCATTCATGGCAATGGCAAAAAGAAGGAGGGCGAGACGACCAAGCACAAAGCCGATAAAATCTTTCCAGACCTGATCCGATTTATGCTGGAAGACGAACCACTTGTTTGTAAAAAAGGCGAAGATAATGGCCGTAGATTGGGCGATAACCTCAGAAAGCCATCCGGATTGAAGCGCCTGATAGCTCAGAAATTTTGCCGCTGTATAGACGATTGTGGCCAGTCCGCCAAAGAAAAGATAACGGAATCCTTCGGACATAATCAAGGTTTTGATTTTTTTCATGCTCATATTTTATCAAAAAAAATCAAAATCGGCTTGTTTCTATGAACTTTCTGCCCAAATTTGTTATAATAAATTTATGCCAAAGTCACAATTTTTCGTTTTAGTCATATATACATTAATTCAGAGCCAGCTTCTCGTTTGGTTCTTAAAGGCCGGATCAGTCTTTTTCGTTGTCATTATGGCTTTTATGCTCGCAAGCAATATCTTACGCGCTTACAAAGTTGAACAATTTGCAAGAAAAAAAGGACTTATATAGTTCCTTATTTTGCTGGCCCTAAGGGCAATCCGCCATCTCGCGAAATGTGAACAAGAGATGTTGTTCACATCATTTTATAAAAGCTGCCGAATGCATTAAATTCGCCAGCTTTTATTTATTTACTTGACTTGTGAAAGAACACCATCAGACATCTGATAAATCCTATCGCACCATTGTGTCATTCGCTCATCATGTGTGACCATCACAATTGCCTTCTGCAGCCCGTGCGCTTCCTTGGCGAGGAGCTTTGCCACCTCAAAAGCATGGTTGGAATCCAGACTTGCGGTCGGTTCATCCGCCAATATTAAGCTGGGATTATTGAATAAAGACCGAGCAATTGCCACACGCTGGCGCTCGCCGCCGGACAAAGATTTAGGATACTTCTCGCGCAAATCCCAAATGTCCAGTGACTCAAGCAGATTCTTGATTTTATCTTCATTTTTCTGTCGCGTCAGTCGTTCGATAAACTCAAACTGCTCTCGCACCTTCAAAAAGGGAATGAGATTTGAAGTCTGCAAAATGAAGCCGATATTCTTGAAACGTGCGCGTGATCTTGCTTTTTCGGACATATGACTGTAATCTTGTCCATTGATTTCAATTTTACCGCTCGTCAGACTCTGCAGCCCTCCAGCAATGGTCAAAAAAGTACTTTTTCCAGAACCAGAAGGGCCGATGATACTCACAAATTCACCAGGGCTGACCGAAAAATCGATGCCTTTTAAAGCGGTGACTTCAGTATGTCCTTGTCCGAATTTTTTGACCACATTTTCCATCACTAATACGTTATTTACTGTCATTTTTATTCCCCCCCAATCGCAGTCACCGGATCAACTTTTGTGATCGTATGCAGAGAGAAGACACCTCCGAGCATTGAAACCAGGACAACGACCACTGCATAAACTGTCCAGAGCGGCCATTGAACAGAGAAAGGCATCGCGGCTGGAAGCACTAAACTTGTAAGCCCGCTCAAAAGCATCGCAATAATAGAGCCTGCTGCGCTGACAATCAAGGCTTGTCCCAAAATAGAGCGCATCAGAGTTCCTGATGAGATGCCCTGAGCCTTGAGAACACCAAAAATTGAAATCTTCTGCAGCGTCATCACATACATGAAAATCCCGACAATCGCAGTCACAACAACAAAGAGAAAATAAATCATTGCATTTAGTGTTAACTTTTCAGGTGTGTAGCCTGGCAGATTTTCAATTAAGGTCTTAGAGCTCAATTCCTCAAGTTTGGTATCAGTGCTGGAAGTACTGATCTTATGCGCAGCTTTTTTCAAAGCAATAATATTGATCGGTCTGTCTGCCTCATCTGATGGGGCATTTTCTCCGTATTTCAGTTTTGCGAAAGCATCCAAATTCAAATAAATGACTGCTGTCATACTGTAAGTCGTCTTGGGGCTAATTCCAACGATTGTAAACGACTGATCGTCGCCGATCTCTACCTTATCTCCGATTTTATAACCTGTCAAATTTTCTGAAACAACAATCTCATTGCTTTTGCTGTACAAACGGCCGCTCACCAGTTTTGGAAGAATAAAGCTGTTTTTTTCTGTGCCGAAGATTGAGACATTAGTCTTATCCGAGCTTCCCTTTTTGGTAATGGAGGATGAATAAAAACCAATTCCTGCCTTTTCGTGAGCATCTACTCGCGCAATGTCTTTTACCTTCAGCTGTGAGGCGCTTGCAATCTTATTGCTGTCTTCGGACAAAACAAATTGACTGGCTTGCCAATCAACAATTGCTTGACTGTGTCCTGCTGACAGACCTGCGGCTAATCCTGAAAGCATAAAGACAACATATGCGACTAGTGTCATAATACCTATAATGAGTCCGTATCTCAATTTAGAATAACGGATTTCTTTCCACGCCAGATACATACTTAAATTTCCTCCAATTGGTTAATTATAATTGATTGACGTTGGGAAGTCACAATATTTGCTTGATGAAGACACATTATCATTTTTTGACTGGAAAGTCAATGAAATAGGCTGAAAAATTATAAAAGAGATCGCACATGATTCGAGCGATCTCAGTTTTGTAAAAGTGAATATTATCAAATTAGCTTATTGTTTTGATTTTTTATTTACTATGATTAGACTCATTGCGCCCAAGAATAGACTTAGAAAACCAAGAAGCAGCAGAGAGGAGCTTGTTGTATCCCCAGTGGGCGGCAGTGTAGCAGGTAAGTGTGAGTCATTTGGGGTAGATGGAGATGTGACAGGAGGTAGCTGAGTTTCTGGAGCTCCAGGCGTATTTGGCTTAACAGGTGTACCTGGTTTGACAGGTGGTACAGATGGTTTTGATATTAGGGTATTTGTAATATTAGTACCGCTAATCTCAGAGCGATAGTTTGCGACTGGATTTTCTGTAATCGTATAATTTATCAGCTTCCCATCAGTGTTAGTTTTCGGCAGATTTGTAAAGCTGAACAGCCACTTATCTTGAGACCCTACCACTTTACTTGAAAGGAAATTACCGTCGGCAAAGAGATTGACCGTGATTGAAGCAGGGCGCAGCCCTTCAGCATTGTTCTGGTCTTTCCAGATTTTTTTACCAGAAACGTGAATCAAATCTTCTGCTGGTTTATTGGGCACATGGGTATTTGTGAGATTCATTCCATCGGCTTCTGACGTATAACCCGCGACAGGATCTTCACTCACGCTGTATGTGATCGCGTTGCCGCTTTCATCAAGTTTCGGCAAATTGCTGAAGCTGTACTGCCAATTTTCAGCAGAGGTAACTTCCATGCTTTGTGCCACGACATTGTTGGCAAGCAGATGAACATTGATCGAGGAAGGACGTAATCCGTCAACATTGTTCTGATCTTTCCAAACTTTCTTGCCGGAAAGTGAAATCAATTCATTGGCAGTGTAAGTATTTGTAATCGTTGTTCCAGTGACGCTGCTGCTGTATCCTGCTGGAGTATCCATTTCCTTTACCGTGTATTCGTAGGCTTTGCCAGCTGCATCAAATTCAGGAACGTTTGTAAACTCAAAGTTCCAACTTCCGTCTGGATCAGCTATTACAGTCATCTGCTTGACATAAATTCCGTTTTGCAAGAGCTCAACGCCAATGCTTGCTGGACGGCTGCCAAAGACATTATTGTTATCGTTCCAGATTTTACGACCAGAGACGTCAATCAGCTGGTCGCCGGTCGCATCGCCGCCTTGCCCGTAGTAGTGAGCTGATGTGCTGTCAGAAGCAATCAGCGTCCCCCCGTCGTAAGCTTTCGCTGTATTCCTGTAAGCAAGATTATCAGAGTTATACAGTATTTTGGTCTGATAATGAATTAAGACTGAAGTAGTCGCCGCATCATTTTTTTCATCTTTACTGGTTAAGGTGCCTAGGCTAAGTGAAAACTGCTGTGTCCCATCAGCCTGCTGGATGACTTGAGGATTGCCGTCAACAGTTTTTAAAGGACTATTCTCCCAGTTTCGGTAGGTAATCGTCATAGAACCAGGAATATAAAACTGGGAATTTTCCATGATGTCGGTATATTGCGAGTCTGCAACAGCATCGCCTTTGTTATTGATAACAACTGTCCAATTCGCATAGGTTCGATCATCATCATACCTTACCATTTTGGACACAGAACTGTTTCCCGAAGAGTCGCCGCCGGAAGATGTCCTTGAGAAGTTGAGGTGAATCGTATTATTCGGATTATCGCGGGTTGGAAAGGCCAAATCATTTCCATTATTGTAATCAAGTTGTTCTTTAATAAATCTCGGCGAATAAAAGAAAGTTGCCTGCACATTTGTAAGGCTCTTAACGTTCTCATTGAAGTGGATTGCTACTTCACCGAAAATGATATTGACAGTGCCGATCACGGTGCCGTCACTTACCAGTTTTAATTCTACAGGATCAGTCGAGAAATAGGCCAGTTCCTTGGGAACCTTCATCATGTAGGTTTGGCTGGTGTCTATTTTGCTTCCATCGCCGATGTCCAAGTTGTATGTCGCGCGAATTGTCGAAGCATCAGAGATTTTGTTGGAGCCAAGTGGGTGACCATTGCTGTCCTGCAACGTCACGCTGGTTACGAACTGGCTCGCATCCAAATTTTCCGCAGGAAGAGCTGTCGCGATCCCAGAGCTTGCCATGCTGCCAAAAAGCATGAATAAAACTGCAAGAATATTTAATATTTTCTTTTTCATTCCTTATAATCTCCATTATTTAGTTGCTGTGCATCAATTAAAATGAATAAACAATTAAAAGCATAAAAATACAAAAAGTAAAAATGAAATAATAAATGCTAGGTTTTATATTTCTATCTATTTTAATTATAGAATACAATTAAGGAAAAGTCTAATCAAGATTAAAGATAATAGACAATTAATAAAAAAGTGTCTTATAGAAAACTGTTTTCTAAACATAATCTAAGAAGTATAAAACAGTATTGATAAGGCAAAAGTTCATTTTCAGAATAAAATAGATAGATAAATTAACAGAATCATCAATGAATCAAATCATTGACAAAAGTTAATATTCTAGTTAAAATTTAAGTTAAAAGTAAGAAAGGAATTAGTTTTAAATGGTATTTGAAAAAACAGTATTGAACAAAGCAATGTCACAAGCCTTTGATATGCCAGTCGAAGTGACCTATTGGGACGGAAAAACCGAGAAATACGGCGAAGGCGAAACTCAGGTGAAAATCAAGCTGAACAAGAAATTTACATTCAGTGATTTAGCTGGGACTCCAACACTTTTTTTGGCTGAAGCTTACATGAATGGGGACATTGAGATAGAAGGCAGCATCCAAGAATTGGTCGCTTCAGCCTACCGTAAATCAGGCAGTTTTTTGACCGACCAGACTGGTTTTGGAAAAGCTGCTCTGAAACTCATGCATGGGCACAGTCAGAAAGAAACGCGCGAAGACATTCACAGCCACTATGACATCGGCAATGCTTTCTATGAGAAGTGGCTGGACAAGACCATGACATATTCCTGCGCATATTGGGAGCGTGACGACATGACACTGGAAGAAGCACAAAATGCCAAAGTCCACCATATTTTAAAGAAACTGCATACACAGCCTGGCGGTAAACTCTTGGACATCGGCTGCGGCTGGGGTACTTTAATCTTCACAGCAGCCAAAGAGTTCGACCTGAATTGCGTGGGCGTGACCTTATCTGACGAACAATACAACTATGTGCTTGACAAGGCTAAAGAGCTTGGCCTCTCAGACAAAGTCAGAGTCTATCTGGTCGATTATCGTGATCTAAAAGAAGGCGATTTTGATTATGTGGCTTCTGTTGGTATGTTTGAACATGTCGGAAAAGAAAACCTGGGCATGTATTTCCAAAAAGTGTACGATTATCTGAAGCCGAACGGTCGTGCGCTGATACATGGCATCACAGGTCAGCATTATGGTGCTGGCGTTGATCCCTTCATCGAAAAATATATCTTCCCGGGCGGCTATATTCCAAATGTGGCAGAGCAAGTAAATCATATCCTGACTGCAAGCTTACAGCTTGACGATTTGGAGCCGCTGCGCCGTCATTATCAAAAGACCCTAGAGGTTTGGGATGCCAACTACAAAAAAGTCTACGATGACGTTGTTACGGAGATGGGAAAGCCCTTTGCACGTATGTGGGATTTGTATCTACAGGCTTGTGCCGCTAGCTTTGAGGCTGGGAATATCGATGTCATGCAGTTTCTGCTTACCAAAGGCTCTTCAGGTGAAGGATTGCCTATGACAAGAAACTATATGAACTAATAGGAACTAATTGGCCGTTAAACGGCCGATTTTATGTTAAAATACTAGAGTTACGAGTCCCGAAAGGACAGCTGCAAAGATGGCTGGCGCCTTGTAACCAAACAAAATAGTTCAGTCGCTGATTATTGTAACATTGATGTAATGATTTGCAACTGAGTTCGGCGCGCCAGAAGCTGTGGAAATTAGATAAGCAGATTCTTATCGCTTCAGCGATTAGAAGTCGCTTTCTCTGTGAGCAAAATGCTCCAAGAAGCTTCGCTTCTCTGCTCATTTTTCTAAATTTCCAAGCTTCTTATCGGGCGCGCCTCAAATCTTAATGGGGGACAGAAATGTCAAAAAAAGAAAAACGCTTATTTACTTCAGAGTCAGTCTCTGAGGGACATCCCGACAAGGTGGCTGATCAGATTTCTGATGCCATTCTTGATGCGATTTTAGCTCAAGATCCCTTGGCGCATGTGGCTTGCGAAACAGTCGTCTACACTGGTACAGTCGAAGTTTTCGGTGAAGTCACAACCACGGCCTATGTCGATATTGCACAGATTGTCCGTGAGACAATTAAAAAAATCGGCTACACTGACAGCGACAACGGCTTTGATTATAAATCAGTCGGCGTGCATGTCAGTCTGGTCGAACAATCACCCGACATTGCTCAAGGTGTCAATGGAGCCGAAGAAGTTCGCGGTAAATCGGACATTGATCCGCTTGATCTGATTGGCGCAGGCGACCAGGGCATGATGTTCGGCTTTGCCAGCAATGAAACCCCGGAGTACATGCCCTTAGCCATCTCGCTTGCGCATCGAATGGCGAAAAAACTGGCCGACTTACGCAAGTCAGGTGAAATTCTCTATCTTCGACCAGATGCTAAAACTCAAGTCACTGTCGAATACGATGAAAATGATGTGGCAAAGCGCATTGATACAGTGGTTATTTCAACACAGCACGCTGCTATTGCGACTAACGAAGAAATCCGCCGTGATATGATTGAAAAAGTCATTAAAGCCGTCATTCCCGCAGAGCTTTTGGACAAGGAGACCAAGATTTTCATTAATCCAACAGGACGCTTTGTTATTGGTGGTCCCCAAGGTGATTCAGGATTAACCGGCCGGAAAATAATTGTTGACACATATGGTGGTTATGCGCCGCATGGCGGTGGTGCCTTTTCAGGTAAAGATCCGACGAAAGTTGACAGATCCGCCTCTTACGCTGCTCGATATGTGGCCAAAAATGTGGTAGCTGCTGGTTTGGCCTCAAAAGCGCAGGTCCAATTATCCTATGCAATTGGTATGGCACAGCCGACCTCTGTCAATATTGACACCTTCGGCACTGGCAAAGTCAGCGATGAAAGGCTGCTGGAGGCCATCCGTAAAGTGTTTGATTTACGCCCTGCCGGTATCATCAAAATGCTGAATCTTCGTCGTCCAATTTATGCCCAAACCGCGGCATATGGCCATTTTGGACGCACTGACATAGATTTGCCTTGGGAAAAAACAGATAAAGTGGATGAACTTTTGAAATTACTTAAGTGACAGACACATGGATTAACACAGAATTTGATATCTGTGTTTTTTAATGCTCGAATACAGATACCAAAAGTGCGAAATGGCAATGAAAATGGTAAAATTAATGTGTATAAACATTTTATGTTAAAAATTATAAGGAGGTTTTATGACAATTGTTAATCTTGCACGATTTCAGTTCGCAATGACGACAATTTTCCACTTTTTCTTCGTGCCGCTGAGCGTAGGAATGGTTTTCATGACATTTCTCATGGAAGCGATCTATGTCAAAACAGGCGATGAAAAATGGAAAAAACGCACCAAGTTCTTTGGCTCAATCATGCTCTTATCTTTTGCCGTTGGTGTTGTCACAGGTATTATTCAGGAGTTCCAATTTGGAATGAACTGGTCGGATTACAGTCGTTTCGTAGGCGATATATTCGGTGCGCCGCTTGCTGTTGAAGCTTTGCTGGCATTCTTTATGGAATCCACGTTCTTAGGTATTTGGCTCTTCGGCTGGGACAGATTGGGTAAAAAGCTCCATCTCTTTGTTATCTTTCTGACTTGGTTCGGCTCAACCTTATCTAGCCTTTGGATTCTTGCCGCAAACAGCTTCATGCAAAACCCAGTAGGCTACAAAGTCGAAGGTGGACGCGCAACCCTGAAGAGTTTCGGCGCCTTGCTGACGAATCCTCAGACAATTCTGGAGTTCGGCCACGTCGTGACAGGCTTCTTCCTGCTTGGCGGCATGGTCGTAGCGGGTGTTTCAGCTTTCCAAATTTTGAAAAAACGTAATGTTGATTTATTCCGCAGCACCCTGCGTTTGGGATTACTCATTGCCTTGATTGGCGGCATCGGCAATATCGGCGCTGGTGATCAGCAAATGCTTGAGGTCAAACGCTCACAGCCGATGAAATTTGCAGCAGCAGAAGGCGTCACTACTTCACAGAAAAACCCGGCAGACTGGGCACTGATCGGCTTCTTTGACACAGCTGATAAGCAAGAAGTTTTTGGAATTCATGTGCCCTACATGCTGTCAATTCTGACTTATCACAACACGTCTGCAAGCAATCCTGATATTCAAGGTGTCCAAGAGCTTGACAAGCAGCTTTCTGCAGAGCATCCAGAAGTTGCCGCGGAACTCAAGGCCAACGGCGAAACATTTGTACCGCCGATGAACACCCTGTTCTGGGGCTTCCGCATTATGGCAGGACTTAGTGTGCTGATGATTTTGCTCTCTGCCTTCGGTCTCTTCTGGACACGCAAAAAGAAAGCATGGATGTTTGAAAATCGCGGCTGGCTCCATATTTATAGCTGGTCCCTTTTCCTGCCCTTCCTTGCGATGACTTGCGGCTGGCTGATTTCAGAACTTGGACGCTGGCCATGGACAGTTTACGGCGTATTCACAATGCAAGATTCCGTTTCTCCCAATGTGTCAGTAGGCTCGCTTATCTTCTCAAACATCGTTTACTTCTTGCTGTTCTGTGGCTTGGGGGCAACAATGATTGCTTACACAGTCCATTTGATGCGCCAAAACTCAGATAACATTGACACAGCATATGCTTCGATAGACCCATTCAGCAAAGAGGCATTTCAACCGAAAGATTTAAGTCAAGAAGGAGGTGAAGTTTGATGTCTGGATTACAATTATTCTGGTTTATAATTATCGCAGTGCTCTTCAGCGGATTCTTCTT
>JAITVN010000025.1 GCA_031285775.1 Streptococcaceae bacterium
GCTTGTAAAGCTGAGTGTACCTGTATCCGCATCAAATGTCCAATTGAGGCCTGTTGCACCATCAGCTGTGCTTTCATCGCTCCATACGCCCGAAGCGCTGGTTGCGGCCTGAGCTTTTAGGCTGCCAAAAGAGAAGACAGCCAGCAGTAAGAGGATAAGATAGAAGAGTTTCTTTTTCATTTTCACACAATTTTCTATAGGTTATTTTCTTGATTGTTGCCGCTGGTTTTATAGCTTGTTAGATTTTATTATTCCTGACTTTCCAGATTCTGCTTACAGAAAATGAAAAAGTTGATAACCGAGCCAATGATTAGGAGCCCGAAAATCGCAAGAAGAATGTCGCTGCGGTCGCCAGTTTTAGGCAAGATTGTATTAATTTTCGGACAATCGTTTGTTGAGGCTGCTGGTGCTGGTTGGTTTGGAGTCGGCGGCTGCTTGATTGGTGAAGGCGAGTTGTTTCCAGGCTTGGGGTTGGTTGGATTAGAATTGTTGGGATCTTCTGGTTTGGGTTGATCAGGATCTTCTGGTTTGGGCTTATCGGGTACTGGATTTGCTGTGAACTCCCATATACCTGTCACCACTTCATCGGTATTCTCAATCTTAACCTGGGCTTTGTCCCAGCCCTTGAATGTCCATGTTCCATCAGCTGTGGTCACTTTTGTCACTGAAAGCACCGGCGAATCAATCATTGCTTGAGTCAAATTTCCAGCCGCTGCACTCGGCAGAAGTTTCGTGATTTCATCCGGCAACGTTTTTTCAGTCAAGCTGCTGATAAAGCGATAGTTAACTGTATAAGTCGGCGCTTTCCGCCATACATATGTGTCTGGCTGACTGCCGTCGTAATTTGTCATAAAGTCATCACTGCTGCTGTAAACCTTACCAGTGTTGAGGCCTATCCACTCGCCAGTGTAAATTCCTGATTTTGTGTCAATTGCTGCTAATTTTGTATGGCTTGACATTACTGAATCTTTCCCAAGCGTGATAGATTCTAGCTGAGGGCAATTGGAAAAAATATAGAAAATCTGATCTAAGCTTATATTTCTTGTATTCCATGTTGATAAATCAACGCTTTTCATCTTTGTACAAGAGGCAAACCAGGCACCCGCACTTATAAGTTTATTGACATGCCAATTTTTCACAGCATCCGCGTTTTTTAGCCCTTCACAACTCGCAAAGGCATCGCCCATGTCAACAAGATTATCAGCTTTCCAGTTCCTTAAGCCGTCAAGATTTTCAAGGCTGAAGCATTCATAAAAAGACAGGATCAACGAGGTATTTTTCCGAACATCCCAGTTTAGAAGCCCGTCAAGATTTTCTAGATTCTTACATCCAGAAAACAAATAGCCCATGTTGATGGCATTCCCTGTATTCCAGTTTTCGAGACCCTGGGTATTCTTTATGTCAGTACCGCTAAACAGCCCTCCCATGCCTGTTGCATTGGAGACGTTCCAATCCTTTAATGCAGCGAGACTTTTCAAGTTTTCACACTGACTAAATATGAAACTCAAATCAGTCACATTCGAAACATCCCAGCCTGCCACACCATCGATGTTTTCCAGTTTTTTACATTCTTGAAACATCATTCTCATGTCCACTGCTTGTGAGGCATCCAATTTCTCAAGCCCATCAATACTTTCCAGGTTTTCCAGACGATAGAACAAATGTGCAGGGCTCGTTGAAAGACGAATGGGTTGTTCAAAAACAATTTTCCGGATGGCTTCTCCCTCGTCAGTGGCATCTGTCATAAACCAGGGTCTTTCATTTTCGTAACCTCTGCCCGTCTTTGGAAGCGTATTTCCGCCAGAAAATGTCAGCGTTCCGCTTGCAGCGTCGAATTTCCAGTTGACACCTGGGTCGAGGCTGGTACCATCCGCCTCCGTCCACACGCCTGATGTATCATAAGAAGCATGTGCTTTTGCAGATCCTAGGGTAAAGATAGATATTACCAGAATCGTCAAATAAAATAACTTTTTCGCTAAGTTCATGGGATTTCTCCTATAGTTTATTGAAGTTAATCACATCTTATTATAACATCGCTTTCATTTATATTAGTTCAATATGAATGCTCTCTAAGAATTATGGCTTCTTATTTCTCTAATCATTCGGTTCTAGCTAACTATCGATGATATTACTTTCTAATGTTCAACATTAAAGAGGTTAGAATATAAATTATTCAGATAATTGCACACTTTTTCCTTGACAGAATAAAAAGCTTATGGTACACTAAAAAACATCAAAGAGGTTGCAACTTCGATGAGTAGTCTGTCCGAGCCCGCAAGGCGTTGAAGAGAGATGAAAGGCAAGGTTGCCGAAAGGTTTGGCCGGCAGGTCAGATGCTTGGGTTAGCGGAAAACATCCGTTAAACTGTCGCTAAAATTTAGCGGTGCGCTTTGTTGGAAAACGACAATCGATCGAAACTTTTTCAATAATCTGTACTTGTTAAATCTAGCTCTTTGAACTAGATTTTTTGTTTTATTGTAAGCAGGAAGCTTACAAGTCACACAGCGCGAATTTATAACAAGAAGGAGATTCAAATGAAAAAGTTATTCGCTGCATTTATTGCACTCCTCACACTTTTTGGAGCCATCGCCCTCTCGCCGAACCATGCAAATGCGGCAAGTTCCCAAAAAGAGTTCCGCGTCGCCATGGAAGCGGCATATCCGCCCTTCAATTGGACGCAAGACACTGCTGCCAATGGCGCTTATCCGATTGAAGGCTCTGACCAATTCGCCAATGGTTACGATGTCCAAGTGGCCAAAAAGTTGGCCGATAAATTGGGCAAAAAGCTGGTCATTGTCAAGTCAAAATGGGACGGACTGATTCCCGCACTGACTTCAGGCAAGATTGACGCCATTATCGCCGGCATGAGTCCGACGCCTGAGCGCGAACAATCCATCAATTTCTCAACTGCTTACGAAACTGGAAAAATGGGCGTCATTGTCAAAAAAGGCAGCAAATATGCCAATGCAACAACAATTGACGACTTCTCAGGCGCTAAAATTACCGCTCAGCAAGGCACTTTCCACACAGATCTGATCAAACAGCTCAAAGGCGTCAGCGAGCAGCCTGCCATGAACGACTTCTCAGCCATGCGTGTAGCGCTAAGTTCCGGCGTCATTGACGGCTATGTGGCCGAACTTGTTGAGGGTTTAACCGCGGAAGTCAAGCAGCCTGAATTCAAGTTTGTCGACCTGTCTGGAAAAAGCGGCTTCGAGATTGACAAATCCATGATGGTCTGCTCAGTCGGCCTGCGCAAAGACGACAATTCAACACTCAAGACAATTAACAGCTACCTCAAAAGCTGGCCGAAATCTGAACAGGATGCCCTGATGGACAGCATGGTCAAACTCCAGTCAAATCCTGACAAAGTCACAGGTTTCTGGAGCCAGGTCAAATTCATCTGGGAACAGAACTGGCAGCACCTCCTCCAATCCGTCGGCATGACGCTCCTGCTTTCCATCATTGGTACAATTGTCGGCTTCGGCATTGGTCTGCTCATCGGCGTGTTCCGCACCATGAACAAGGCTTCAAATGTGCTGGGACGCTGGCTGCAGCGCATTGTCGGTTGGCTTCTTAATATTTACATCGAAATCTTCCGCGGCACACCTATGATGGTACAGGCGATGGTGATCTACTATGGCTCCGCGCAGTTCCTGCATCTCAACATTGACCGGCTCTTCGCCGCCTTCCTGATTGTTTCTATCAATACGGGGGCATATATGTCAGAAATCGTCCGAGGCGGGATTTATTCAGTGGATGAAGGTCAGTTCGAAGCAGCTCATGCCCTCGGCTTTACACATTGGCAGACCATGTACAAAATCGTCCTCCCCCAAGCCATCCGCAACATCCTGCCTTCGGTCGGCAACGAGTTCGTCATCAACATCAAGGACACGTCCGTCCTGAACGTCATCTCGGTCAGCGAGCTCTACTTCATGGGTAACACGATTGCGCAGCAGAATTACCAGTATTTCCAGACATTCTTCATCGTTTCGTGCATATACCTCATCATGACTTTCTCGATTACCCGGATTCTGCGCCTCATCGAGCATTTCCTCAACCGCACCAGTAAGACGACCATGAATCCGACGCAAGTCACAACTGGTGCCAACCAATTACAGATTTAAGGAGGGGATAATTATGGAAAATGAAACCGTATTAAATATCAAACATCTAAAGAAATCTTTCGGTGATCATGAAGTTCTGAAGGACATCAATATGACCGTCCACAAAGGCGAAGTCATCTCGATTATAGGTTCTTCCGGCTCAGGAAAATCCACCCTGCTTCGCTCTATTAATTTACTAGAGACGCCGACAGGCGGCGAAATCGACTACCGAGGTCAGAATGTGCTGGCCAAAGGCTACAACCTCGCAGCTTATCGCACTCACATGGGTATGGTCTTCCAGAGCTTCAACCTTTTCGCCAATTTAACCGCCTTTCAGAACGTCGTCGTCGGTCAGACCACAGTCCTGAAGCGCCCAAAAGCTGAGGCTGAAACAATTGCCACTGAGAATCTTGAGAAAGTCGGCATGGCTGACTTTGGCAAGGCAAAACCATCTCAGCTGTCCGGCGGGCAGATGCAGCGTGTCGCCATTGCCCGAGCCCTGTCAATGAATCCTGATGTTCTGCTCTTTGACGAGCCGACCTCAGCCCTTGACCCAGAAATGGTCGGTGAAGTCCTGCGTACCATGAAAGAACTCGCTGAAAGCGGCCTGACTATGGTCATCGTCACGCACGAAATGCAGTTCGCACGCGAAGTCTCCGACCGCATCATCTTTATGGATCAGGGTGTGATTGCTGAAGAAGGCACGCCGGATGAGCTCTTTGGGAATCCAAAGGAAGTGCGGACGCGAGAATTCTTGTCACGTTATTTGGCTTGAAACAATTCACTGTACGAAAAAACCAGCTGGATTTTGCGATCTGCTGGTTTTTTTAATTAATCATCTATTTCAACTACTTTGTCTCCAAAAAGCTGCTGAGCGAGTTGAACGCCTTCTGTTTCTGTTTCAGTTTTAGTTTCTGCTTCTGTTTCATTTTGGGTGCTTTCTGACACAGGACTGCCGTTTTTGTGCTGTGCCGCGTACTCAGCACGGATTTCCCGCCACTTAACTTCGGAGATGACGATGATTTCAGGCCTAAAGCCGCAATTCTGTGAGAGTGAATTTCCGATCATGTCCAACAAAGCCGCATTGCTGGTAATGAGTTTGGCCAGATTGTCCTGCTCAACGGTTAGCAGGAGGTGCTTGCTTGAGCCTGCAGTAAGTTTGCTTACCTTTAGCAGAGCCATGTCGCGCGGACTTCCGAGACTTTCAATGACGTCATTCCAAACCGTGCGCACTTGTTGAATCGTGTCCGGCTCTTCGACAGCTTCATCTAGCGCTTTAAAAATGCTTTCACGATTGATCGGCACTGCTTGGGCAGGCTTTGCTGCCTTCCGAGGCTTGGCTTTGGTCACTTCTGGGATGAAGTTTCCTACTGGCTCAACCCCAGGTGGTTCAGGCAATGGTTCCTGATAGAAATGTGCTTCTGCTGGCTTCTTAGGAGCAGAGCTATTTTCCCGCTTCACAGTGTGTGCCGCTTGCGACTGTTCGATTTGAACTTGCGGCGCAACAAAATTTTCGGCCAGTTTCATGGTCATCACATCAGCCGCAATTTTGGTCTGCGTGGTTTCCTTGATCAGCTTCATGGAGTCAATGGCGATGTCAATCCAGCGGTAGAGTTTATCATGGGATATTTCCGACTTTTCATCAAAAAGCAGGTCACGAAAATGACTCAGTAAATCCTCGGCAAAACGCAGCATATTCTTACCCTCAGCGAAAACCTTATCCAGCTGAGTCAAAGCAGCCTTACTGTCAGAATGAGACAAAGCCTCTACATAAGCCAAAAGTGCCTCATCAGAAATGGCACCCGTTACCAGCAGCGCGTCTTTTTCTTTTAACAGACCGTCTGAAAATGACAAAGCCTGATCCAGCAAAGACAGTGCGTCCCGCATACCGCCCTCTGCAGATTTGGCAATGATTTCGAGCGCCTTGTCCTCATATTGGATGGATTCGTCGTTTAGGATTTCAGCCAAATGTCCGCGAATGTCCGCCGTTGAGATGGCTTTGAAGGCAAAACGCTGCACACGCGAAATAATCGTGGCTGGAATTTTCTGCAGCTCGGTGGTTGCTAAAATGAAAACAACACCTGGCGTCGGCTCCTCCAGCGTCTTCAGCAGGGCATTAAAAGCACCTGTTGAGAGCATGTGGACTTCATCGATAATGTAGACCTTGTATTTGGCAACGGTCGCCGCATAGGTCGACTTGTCGCGGATTTCTCTTATCTCGTCAACGCCATTGTTTGAAGCCGCATCAAGCTCTATCACATCCTCCAAGGTACCGCGGGTAATCGCGCGACAGATATCACACGCATTGCAGGGTTCACCGTTTTTTTGATTCGGACAGTTGATGGCCTTGGCAAATATTTTGGCGGCTGAGGTTTTACCTGTCCCGCGAGGTCCCGAAAACAAATAGGCATGCGAAATCTGGTCATTCATGATGGCATTTTTTAAGGTGGTCGTCACGACCTCTTGACCAATCATACTGTCAAAGGTCTGTGAACGATATTTTCTGTAGAGTGCTTGGTAGACCATTTTATCTCCGATACTTCATTTCAGCTGCTGCTCACTTACACTTCTGGAAGATGACTGTCAAACAGCTCATCTCCTCCATTATAATCAAGATCTTCAAGGATTTCTGACAATGCATCACGCGCCTGAATTGCTTCATCAATGTCTTCAGAATTATAAGTTTTAAGGGCATGAAGCAGAGCAAACATTCGCGCCCGCAGAATCATCGCATCATCTGCTTCTGCACAGCCGAAAAATATTTTTCTCACATGTCCGTCAAATAAAAACCAGGCGATAGACAAATCGCAGGCCGGGTCGCCGACAACTGCACGCTCCGCCGATAAAATACCTGATAATTTTCCCTCAGTGACCAGCACATTCTTGGCAGTCAGGTTTCCTAAAAGCCAGCCGGAAGCTGTTTTGCCAGATTTCTTGATCGCCTTCTCCAGCGCGACAAGAAGAAAATCTCTGGGAACAATCGTTTTAAAAGTCTGCAATTGGTCATCGATTTCAGCTTCGAAGAATTCCAGACTTGAGCCTGCAAAATTATTCTCAAAACTGGGGAGCGCCCCTTTTGATGGATCAAGTCTCCTCAAGCCATAAAGAAAAAGCCCTAAATCACGTGCAAATTGTTTTATATCGCCAATATTTCTCGGGCTTGCAGCTTCTCCCCGCATGTCTGGAAATTTAGATTTGAGATAAGCATCAACAACTTCAGACATTACTTTTCACCTACCTTAAAAAAGTCAAAATCTGTCAATTCAACCAACTTTGCAGCAAAATCTTCTAAATACTTCGCATCAATTTCGTCATAAAAGTCTGTGACTGACGCATCTAGATCAAGCACACCCAGTAATTTATTATTTTTTACCAGCGGCACTACGATTTCAGACTTCGCACGAGAATCGCAGGAAATATAGTTCTGATGCTTTTTAACATCCCCAACGACTAAAGTCTTACGCTCAGCCGCAGATTCTCCGCAAACCCCATTGCCCAGCTCAATCTCAACACAACTGACCGAACCTTGAAAGGGGCCTAAAATCAGCTTTTCGCCATTATAAAGATAAAATCCAGTAAAAACCTGCTCAGGAAGCGCATCCCAGAGCATAGCCGCGGCATTTGATAAATTTGAAATTGTATAATTCTGCGCACTCAAAAGCCCCGCCAACATTGATGTCAGAAGCTCGTAATTCTTGATTTTTTCGCCTTTTTCCATAAGGTTAATTATATCAGAAAATAGCGCCAGTTACCAACAAGTCCTTCATTCATCTTTTGTAAAAATACTTCCAGTAGTAATAGAAACTTCCAAAAATACAATTTTCAAAAGAAATCAAAAATTTCACATAAGATATTGAATAACAACCGCCAAAGTGTTCCAGATCCCATGAACTGCCACACTGACTTCAATTTTCTTCGTCCTGTAGAAAAGATAACCTAAAATAAATCCCATCATCAAATAAGGCGGCCAAGCCAGCAAGTTTGTGACTTCTGACTGCATGTGAGCAAACGCAAAAAGAAGCGTTGACACAAGCAGTGCTATTTTATCTTTCTGAGGGAAAACAAGCTTAAAAATTGCCAGCCTGAAAATTGTTTCCTCCATAATTGGACCGCAAACTGCTACGACAAACCACATTAACAAAAATGGAGCGTGTTTCTGCAAACCTTTGAGTGCCTGCTGATTCGCGGAAACCGTTACCTGTTTGATTGCAACCATGATTGCGTTGTAAATCATTAAAACTGCTAATATCACTAAAAAGCCTAAGATAATCTTCCCTTTATTTAACCAGAAATTTTTTATCGACCACTCTGCGTATTCCTGTTTCTTTCCCCAGTAAAGAAAATAAAGAACCGACAAAAGTGATACAACAAGCACGGTCACGATCTCCAAAGGCGTCAGAAAATAATTTTTCTCTGTATATGAACTCAGCAGGATTATTGTCAATTGGTCAATCATTAACAGCCCGAGTAAAGTTGGTAGGCTTAATAAAACTCTTTTCATTTTTTGCTTTCTCCCTAGATCTTTTCTAATTTCCTTCAGAAGTTTAATGTCTTCCTGTTGTTACAGTTGACAAAAGCAAGCTGCATTTCAATCATCCATTAAATTTTCTGAAATTTATTAACCTGAATTAGTAATACAACTAAATTAAAAAAACACAAGAACCAGCCATGTGTTTTAGACATTTTTAATCATTTTATCTAAGATACTTAGAGACGAAAAGCTTACATCTCAATCTCACCAGCCAAACTATCTCGCAGCATCAAATACTCCAGCTGCGGCAAGTCCAGCAGAAATACTTTTGAACTCTTCAAAAGTGCTCTATCCTTAAGTCCACTGAGAAAAGCCCGAATTTCTGAAGTGCCGAGTTCAAGGCAATCCACAAAAATCAGATGATGCGCCGCCGTCATCTTTTTCAAGTAATTTTCAATATCTTTCAGGTTCAATGCAGTATCTATCTCATTTCTCTGAACAGAAATGACATCCTCAGCCGAGCTGATTAATTCTGGGACAATTTCCGAAAAAAGCCCATTTTCTCCAGCCTCAGTCTCACGGTAATAAGGCCCGCGATCAATCATCGGAATCACCTGTATCTCACCATAGCTCATCTCGCTCAAACGCGCGCGGAGTTCTTCTTTTAGTTCTGTCATAACTTCAGGATACAATAAAATTTCCTGCTTTTCAAAAATTCTGTCTTGATTCATTTTCTGAAAAGATTAATCCAGTCACGCTTTTGGTAAAGTACACGATAAATTTGAACGGTCGAGCCTTCTAGTACATAAAAGATCAAGTAACTTCCTGAAATTATCATTCTTATATTCTGATAAATATCAGGAAGCTTCTCTTTTCCTATTCTATCTGCAGCATTAATCCCAATTTCTGGAAACTGGATTAAATCTGACAATGAAGTTTTTATGTTTCCCATAATGGATTCTGCTGCTTGCTCAGAGAGAAAATGATGGCGCAGATAATTATCAATCTCATCTAAATCTCTCTCAGCATCAGGGGAAATTTCAAGTGTATATTTTTTAGACACCATACTTTGAAAAAACCTCATCTATTGATTTACCTTTACCACCTGCCTTAAAAAACTCATAACTTCCGCGGAGTTCATTGAAAAGTTCAGCCATTGACTCATCACGTGATTCCTTGGTTTCAAACAGATTCATCGGAACTTCCTGCGTCTCCACGATCTTCTTCAGAAAGGCGTTGTAAACCGCGGACATGTCAAAATCTGTCCTGCTAATGATTTTTTTTGCCTCAGCAAGTAATTCAGCATTCGTTCTGAAGCTTACCTGCGCATTTTTTTCTAGTCTACTCGTCGCCATCAAACGTTACCTCCTTATCGTAATTCATGTATTTCAAGTATATCATTTTTTTCAAATACTGCAATTCAAAAGCCCTTGCGGGCTCAGTTAATGTTAATAAAGTTCCAAATAATTATCAATCTCCCACTGGCTGATAAACTGGGCATAACTGGCCCATTCAATGCGCTTGGCTTCTGTAAAATTGCTGAAAATATGGCTGCCGAGTGCTTCTCTGACAGTTTCATCTTCTTGCATGGCTTTGATCGCATTATGCAAAGTTGATGGCAGATCTGTGATTCCTGCAGCATCACGTTCTTCAGGCGTCATGCTATAAATGTTCTGCTCAACAGGTGTCGGCGCTGGAAGCTCGTCTTCAACGCCTTCGAGGCCTGAAGCCAAGAGAACTGCCATAGCAAGATAAGGATTCGCAGTCGGGTCGACTGAACGTAGCTCAAGGCGCGTAGATTTGCCGCGACTGGCGGGAACGCGAACCAGCGGGCTGCGATTGCTGCCTGCCCAAGCTATGTAAACGGGAGCCTCGTAGCCTGGAACCAGTCGCTTGTAACTGTTGACTGTCGGATTCATGACCGCTGTGAAACTGTAGGCATGTTTCAAAATTCCAGCGAGGAAATGGTAAGCGGTCTGCGACAAGCCGAGCGGATCTGACGGATCTGCGAAAGCATTATTGTCAGCTTTATCAAACAGTGACATGTTGCAGTGCATACCCGAACCATTGATACCGAAACGCGGTTTTGCCATAAAGGTTGCATGCAGATCGTGTTTGCGGGCCATTGTTTTCACGACCAACTTGAAAATCTGAATATTGTCGCAGGCTCTGAGTACGTCAGCATATTTGAAGTCGATTTCGTGCTGGCCGACTGCTACTTCGTGGTGACTTGCCTCCACCTCAAAGCCCATTTTTGTCAGAACGTTGACGATTTCACGACGTGTGTTGTCTGCCGTGTCGGTTGGGGCCAGATCAAAATAGCTTCCCTTGTCATTTTCCTCCAAAGTCGGCGTTCCGTCAGGATTAAGCTTGAAGAGGAAAAACTCTGGCTCGGGGCCTAAGTTGAAGCTGGAGAAGCCCATCTTCTCCATTTTTTTGAGGTTACGGCGGAGATTGCCGCGCGGATCTCCAGCAAAAGGCTCGCCGCTAGGCAGGTAGATGTCGCAAATGAGACCTCCGACATTGCCGTTCTCGTTGCCCCATGGGAAGATGATCCAGGTGTCAAAGTCCGGATAAAGGTACATGTCGGACTCGTTGATACGGACGAAGCCTTCGATAGAGCTGCCGTCGAACATCATTTTGTTGCTGAGGATTTTGTCGAGCTGCTCATCAGTGACAGGAACTTCAACGTTTTTTAAGGTGCCTAGAATGTCAGTGAACATGAGGCGTAAGAAGGTAACGTTTTCTTCTTTGATTTGCTTGCGGATCTCAGCGGCAGTAATTGACATAAATTTCTCCAATGTTATTATGTTTTCAACATACAATTCTTTTTGAAATATTTCTGATAGTGAGTGCTCAGAGGCCTATCTCCACAACTCCTAACAGCCATTTAGTCTCACTGCCGAGCTGTCATGACTGTAAGGAGTTGCTTGTCGAGGAAGCCTCCTGCGCGGAACTGTCAGCGCTGAAGCGCTGCTGTTCTCACTATCAAAAAATTTCTTGGGTAGAGTGCTTCGCACTGGTCGGGATTATCCCGACACAAGCGCTTCGCGCCCAGTTGACTCCGTCAAAATGGACACTTTAGACAAAAAAATTATATACGCGGTTTTCCAAAAATATTGGTCGGCGGCTCAAAAAATCTTGACTGGATTTTGAGCTCTTCCTCAAGGGCTTGATCTGGAGAGTGTCGCTGACGGAGCTGCTGTTTTCTCAGTATCAGGCGAATATCCGCCACATTGTTTCCTTCTTCCAGATAATCCTTGATTTCCAGCAGTTTGTCAATGTTGTCAAGCGAATAGAGCCGATGCCCTCCAGACGAGCGGCCGGCTGATACAAAGCCCTGTTCTTCATAGTATCGAATTTGCCTGGCTGTCAAGTCTGTCAGTGCCATCACAGTACTCATCGGTAAAATTTGACGCGATTTCATCAATTCACTGCTTGTCATGTCGTCATTTTAACATAAAAAAAGTCCCTGTCAAAGCTTTATGTCAGAAAAGCTTACATAGACTTTAAGATTCTTTCACAGCCCGTCAATACTAACTCATACGTTGCATCGAAATCGCCCGTATACCAAGGATCCTGCACATCTTCAGACAACAATTGACTAATTTTATCTTCAGTGCCGACTGCTGCCATTTTATACAGATTTGTCACATTTGACTGGTCCATTCCGATAATTTTGTCGTAATATTCAAAATCTGCCTTAGAAATCTTCTGACTACGCTTTTGCGGGTCACAGGGGATGGCATGTTTTTTCAGGACTTCCTGTGTTCCTGGATGTACTGGATTTCCATGTTCCCAACTCGATGTCGCTCGGGAAACGACTTCCCAGTCGGAGGGTGCCTTGTCGCGCAAAATCATTTCTGCCATGGGCGAGCGACAAATGTTGCCCAGACAGACAAAGCAGATTTTCATATTGCTCCTTTTCATTATAAAGCATTCACCTAGCTGCTCAGCTTTTTTCTCCAAGCTCTTGCAATCAATCTATTTCTGAGTGTCTTCCCAAGATAAAAAGAAAAACTTCTTTCGCTTGGGCAATTCCTTCGCCTCAAAGCGCTGAACGGTGATTTCCGAAGTATGTTCCGTCAATAGCTGAACGCGCTGTAAAAAATTCCAGATTTTTACTTTTTCCAGTTCAAATTTCCCGTTTTTCAAAAACTTTTTTGTTTGGGTGTTGTCGAAACGCTGGTAGGGAATGTGGTAGGCTTTGAGCCAGCTCACGCGATTACTCAGCGCTGCCGTTGAGCTTGGCGCCACCAGAAAGCCGTCAATTCGTCTGGCAACTTTAGCAAAATCCACATCCTCCAGCTGGCTCATACTGCCGAAGACAAAGCGGGCATCAAAATCTTCCGTCGGTTTAAAATCGTAGAGCGTCTCCAGCTTGTAGGGTTGGGCAAGACAGCGCAGACCATTTTCCTTCAAAAACTGAAACATTTCCTTGAAATAAAGCTCACCGCTGCTGCCTCCTGCAACAAAAATTTCGATATCCTTGTCCAGTGCCTTGCTTCCGACTTGTACCTGCGACTGATAACCGCGCCAGAGGTCGAGCTCCAGAAGCAGATCCAGCATCATTTGCGAAGCTTTTGTGCCGTCCATCATTCCGAAAAGACGCGGCGGAATGGGCTGAACCATGGTGGGGTAATCTTTCAGCAGCTCCGCCTTCTCAGGGAGTTTGAACGAGGCCTGAGGCGCAATAAATACCACATCGAAAAGCTGACCGAACTCGAAGGAATTGTAGGCTGCAAGCTGATCCAATCCGCCGTAAGCGACCACTAAGTCATAATTTGTACCATAAGCAATCGACTTTTTAAACACATTGTCTAATGTGTCGAAAACAGCTGTCAGATTTTCATCATGGGCTTCAATTTCTTTGACAACTCGCTGGCAGAACATACTCGCGCTAAAACCGCCCGCGCAGGCAATAAAGATAAACATTTGTTTCAACCTTGTCTCGGTGTTTTCAAAAACACTCGAATAACTTTATAGAAGCGGCGCTGGATAGCCCAAGTGCTCGTAAGCTTTGGCTGTAGCAATTCGCCCTTGCTTTGTACGGATAATAAAACCTTTTTGGATGAGATAGGGCTCGTACATGTCTTCCACAGTTTCCACATCCTCTGCGATTGCGACCGCCAGAGTTCCCAGACCGACAGGGCCGCCGTTGTAGAACTCAATCATCGTGCGTAAGATTTTTTGGTCGACATAATCAAGCCCTTCCTCATCAACATCCAGCATGGTCAGCGCTTCATCCGTCATCTCACGATTGATTTTCCCATCTCCGCGAATCTGAGCAAAATCTCGCACCCGCTTGAGCAAACGATTCGCAATACGTGGTGTCCCGCGGCTTCGCAGCGCAATTTCATGCGCCCCGTCGTCCACAATATCGGCCTGGAAAATCTCGGCTGTTCGCTTGGTAATCGTCTCCAGCTCTTCCGTCGTGTAATACTCCATATGCGCAGAGATTCCGAAACGGGCGCGCAGCGGATTACTCAGCATCCCCGCACGCGTTGTGGCGCCCACCAGCGTAAATGGCGGCAGATCCAAGTGAACACTGCGGCTGCCGTCACCCGATCCCAGCATGATGTCAATGTAAAAATCTTCCATCGCGCTGTAGAGCACCTCTTCCACGTTTGTAGGCAAGCGGTGAATTTCGTCGATAAAAAGCACGTCTCCAGGCGTGAGCTCGTTGAGAATGGCCACAAGATCACCCGGTTTTTCAATTGCAGGGCCGCTGGTTTGTTTGAGACCGACACCAAGTTCGTTGGCGATGACAAAAGCCATCGTGGTCTTACCCAGTCCTGGCGGGCCGAACAAGAGGACGTGATCAAGCGCTTCTTCACGCATTTTGGCTGCAGCGATAAAAATCTCCAGCTGCTCTTTGACTTTTGTCTGGCCGATGTACTGAGAAAAGCTTGTTGGGCGCAGCGACAATTCTGCAGCAGCCTCTTCGTTCTCGGTGATTTCCGGGTTTAGATTTTCGTTCATTGTTGGTTTTATTATAGCAGAATTCTATCCAGATTAAGTCTTGCAACTATCGTTTTCTTAAGACTTCCTGACTTTATCAGTTTAAAGGACGAAAAAAAATGAAAGTCAAGAAAACACGCAGGATTTGCGTGTTTTTCGATGCTTTTCGCTTGTTGATAACGGTTGGTTGTGGTATAATAGAGGAAAGATTGGAGAAATTACATGGCCTATATTACCGTTCGGAAAAATCGTGAAGGAAAAAGTTATGTTTACTTGGTTGAGGGTTACCGCCAAGGGGATAAAGTGCGTAGCCGGATTTTAAAGAGCTACGGTCAGTTAGAAAAACTTGAAATCGCTGAGCCAGGAGCTTTAGAACGTCTCAAAAAAGAGGCAAAAGCAGGAACTTTGCCCGAGCTTCAAGCGCTTCCGCCACAGCTTCAAGTGACTTATGATTTGGACACAAACCTTCA
>JAITVN010000027.1 GCA_031285775.1 Streptococcaceae bacterium
AGCGGGAATCGAACCCGCCTCTCCGCCGTGACAGGGCGGCGTACTAACCGATATACTATGGAACCTGTCAAGCTGTCGCTTGGCAAAGATTCATGAGCTCCCGCTCACGTATAGAAAACACAATCTAAGTTTTCTGCAGGCTGCAGTGGCACATTTGCCATCGCACGAGCTTTTTCAGGCTCGACACAGACTTCACGTCTGTTTTTAATTGCATGATTTAAATCATACATCAGGCACCGCCAGGCACCTGATGGGAGTTAACGGGATCGAACCGCTGACCCTCTGCTTGTAAGGCAGACGCTCTCCCAGCTGAGCTAAACTCCCATGATTTGTATTTGTTTATCGCAGCTGGCGAGCGTCAATCGGTAAAAAGCTATGCTTTTCCTATCCGTCACCTCGAAGCAGTGCTTCGAGCTCTCCCAGCTGAGCTAAACTCCCATGACTTGTATTTGTTTATCGCAGCTGGCGAGCGTCAATCGGTAAAAAGCTATGCTTTTTCCTATCCGTCACCTCGAAGCAGTGCTTCGAGCTCTTCCAGCTGAGCTAAACTCCCAAGATTCTTGATTGATTGTCCTCTTCAGACAACAATTTATTCTATCAAAAACACATATCCTTGTCAAGCAAAAAGTCGCTTTTTCTTTAACAAAAATTAACATCGTTTACTGATAATGAGGCTTTCCGAATCCAGAATCTCTTGCCCTCTATGGGCTAACTGTGTTTATCAGTCAAGTCGTCCTTTGCGCCAATAAAAGTTATTTATGAAGACTTTCTCAGATATCTCTGTCAGATTTCCTGACACTGCACGATTGTATATTCTATTGGCCACAATATCTGCAGACCTGACTAATCTTACTTTATCAGAAGCACAGTAGCTCAAGTGAACGTCACTCAACTTTGGAAAAATCGGCTGATAAAAAGTTCCATAATTCCAATTATGCGTTCCATACTTGAATTCCTGAAGCAAACCTTCTCTCAGCTCGTAAAGTCCGTTGGTAGCAGTTGTATGTTCGTCATTGTAGAAAAAAATCTCTTTAATATCAAATGGCTCGATTACTTTGCTCTCGATAAGATTCTGCAGGTGTCGCTTAACGCCAATTTTATATACGAAGTCTAAAAATCTTTGTTTCGTTTTTTTATCTCCAAAAACTGAATCTAATACGTTTTTTTGATGAATAACAAGCCCGCCTTTGGAAAAGTGATTTAGCGATCGGAAAAGCTTACCTTTGTCTTTATTAGTTACCAAACTTGCTTTTAACTCACCTTTGTACTTATTCGAGATTGCCTTTTCCGCATTCAAATAGAGCATGTTGGCATCATGGCGATCTTTTTTGTCCAAAAGAATTATCCATCCAAAAACAAAATAATCGTTATGGACTTTGTCAAGTACACCAGACTCATCAGAATAAATATAAAGGTTCATGATTTGCTTTCAATTTTTGGATTCAAAAAAGGCCGCCATAAGCAGCCTTCCCTCACGACCGGCGTACTTTAGCACGCTTAAACGTTAATTCGGTTACGCAAGTATACACCACATCTGTGTGCATATATATATTAACAAAAAATTAGTTTTTTGTCAAGAATTTCAATTTTTAATTCTTCTGAGCATTTCAATTGTTAATTTTCTTAGACTTTATTAGAAAATTCTTTGTTAATCCCATTAATTCTTCCGAGTAAGCTTTGAACAGCCAAAAAACTTAAGTTTTTCGGTAAAAAGCGTGTCATTTAAGCATTTATTTTTTCAGAAGACCCGATTATTTTCACATTTCCAGAAGACTCGACAGTCTGTGCAGCCAAATCCTTCATCTCTGAATAAGCCTTATCAAGCTTAGCTTGAAGATTCTGAATCATATCATCCGCATTTTTCTGTTCCGCCGCCATGAAGGAAATTTTATCCTCCAATCGTGTCAGCGCAGCTTTACTTGTCAGCTCAGCCAAAGCAGTTTCATGTGCCGCTTCACGTTTGAGTTCTGCCGTACAAGCAGCAACTGCTGACGCCTTTTCACTTTCAATCTTATCAGAAAACGTTGCAACTTCCGTTTCTAGCGAAGCAATATATTCAGTCTTCCCTTGTGTTTCTTCAAGAAGCGACTGAGCCTTTGCTTCTTTTGCCGACAAGTCCGCTTCACGTTGCCTTGCCTTGTCGCTCCATTCGTTTTCGTCCTTATCACGTTGACGCTTCAAGTTGTAATCATATTCTTCAGTTTCACGAGCGCGCTCACGTTTAAGCTGACTGACATACTCAGTCTGTTCCGCTTCAAGCGCAGCCTTTTTCTGAGCAAATTCCGTCGAAAGCGAAGCAATCGCCTCTTTTGTTTGAACAGACTTTTCAGCCTTTTCATTCTCAAGTGCAGCAATTTCCGTCTTACCAGCCTCTAAAGCTAGAGTGATTCTTTGCAGCTCACTTCCAACTTTGTAAAGCTCCTCGAGTCTTGTTTCCTCCGTCGCAATAGCCAGCTGCAAATCCGAAAACTTCTCATTAAGTTCTTTGGAAAACACATTTGCCTGTTCCACCGCTACCTTCGTTGAAGCAACTGCGCGCTGCTCCTTGAGAACTTTTTCCTCTTGAATCGGATTAATTCGTCTGGATTCCGTGTCTTTAGCTTTCTGCAAAGCCTTATGCAGAGCCTCTAAAATTTCTGCCTTTGTATTTTTGAGCGTAATTTCCGTCTCAGCCATGTTTTTCTCCTCGCACCAAACAGTGCATAACGATGTTTGACACTATTCTTAATTGATAATTTTATTATAGCACAGAGCTAAGAAATCTGCGTGAATATTTTTGATTGAATCCATTCACTCAGTAAAATAGGCTCACGTTATGGAGGCTGATGAAAATGTCGGTCTATGAGAGAAACTTCATTTTAAAACCTGGGTGCCAAATTCTCCAGTTCTTTTTTGGGCATTATAATTTTCAAAACGTTCATTTATTTTACATTAACGCCACTTCAAATTTGGTTTTCCGAATTTCAGCGCTTGAATACAAAATGAGAGAACGCCTCCGCAGGACCACAGTGGCGACCTTTCGTTAACCTAATTTATCAAATGTATCGTACAAGTCAAGCATTGCACGAGAGCGGAGATGGAATTTTCTAATTCTTTTCTTTATTTTCCTTCATAGCTGAGAGTCATAACTTTAGGGTTTTCAAGGCTCGGAATCATGAGCTTAACTTTCGTCTGTGCAGAGGGTGAATCTGGAAAATCTTTCGGTAGAGCAAGCACATACTTTGCTGCATCTGTTGTCAGCACAAGTGCGCTGGTTCCAAATTGAACAGCGTGTGAGTCATCAAACGACTGATCATTGACTGAAATATGATCATTCTTTATGGACAGTTGGTAGAACGCGCTCCCCCAGTTACCAGCCGCCATATTTGCGACATAATTATAAGAGATCGCCGATTGTCGATAGCCATAGGTCCCGACATAAACATGCAGCTTCCCGTCCTTCTTTGCCGAATAAGTCACGGCCGCTACATCATCTGCCAGCCAGACAGTTTTTCCGATTTTGTCCACTTTATAGGGGAGATGCTCAATTGGCCGAGCAAAGAGCCAAAAATAGTTCTGCAGATAGGTTGTCTGTCCACCTTTCCTTTTTAGAACGAAGACATGGCGCCCGTCTGGCGACAGGCTTAGCGTGGATTGTGATGTAAGTTTAGTCCCTGCATAAATCAGCAGACCGCTGGCTAATCCGACCAGTAGCAGCGATAAGATTTTCATCCAGATTCTTGATTGAAAACAAATCATCCAGAGATAAAGGCACAAAAAGAGGATGGCGATCGCCGCGGCGAAGAAAATTCTGTCATCGATGAATTCCAGCTGGTAACGCGCTCTGCCGTAGAGGAAAGCCAGTAAAAGCAAAATCAGTAAGGAAAGAACTGTTAGCGGTAAAATCACTTTGAAAAATCGCTTCATTGGTCGTCACCTGCTACTTCTTTCAGGAAATTAAAAGTTAAGCCGCCGTCGCTTGATATCAGCTCTGCCATTACCTTCCCGCCTTTGTAGTCGCCCGTATCGCCCTGATTCATGGTGAGCAGATAATTATCTCCAGACTTGACCACCTTTTCTGGTGTGGTGAAAATGTCGCCGTATTCGGTGTGGTACTCGGCGGGGAGATTAATCTGACAGTCCTGCAAAGTTGCGCCGCCGTCTGATGTCATCTTTAAATCCTTTTTGTAGCCGAAAAAGCCGTGTGATTTATCCGTCCAACTGGCAGACTGCAGTAGAAATGTCAGCGGCAAGATACCAGTTTTTGTCCAATTGCTGCCGCCGTCACTGCTTTGATAAATATCGCCGCTTTCCTGTGACATGACACGGCCTTCAGTCAATGTCGCTATCAAAGTGCCGTCGACCATCTCATCAAGCTGACGAAAACGCAGGCTCTTCCAGTCGGAATCAAGAGGCGCTTTGGTCCAAGTTTTCCCAGCATCCTTTGAGAAAGCGAAGAGCGCCAAACTGTTTTTATCAGGATAGACAAAGGCCATCAAGTCTTTCTTGAGAATATAGCTTCCCGGCATCAGTTCATAGTCTGGAATTGCCGAATAATCACCGCCGCGAATCAGCGACAGGGCCGCAGGTACTGTTTTCCAGGTTTTACCATGGTTTGAAGTGACATAAAGCTTATCACTGGCGGGCTGCTGGTAATAATCGTATTTGTCGGAAGTGCTTTTAGTCGGCGTACTGACTGCGGCCTTGGACATCTCAATGCTGTTCTGTGTGATTTCCTTCCGCTGCAGATCAATCGCTCTGGGCTTCAAGAAGATAAAAAGTCCAGCGCCGATGACAATCAACACGAGAGAAATGACGAGAGTTGAATAGATTATTTTGCGATTCATAAAATTTATTTTAACACTTTTAGCACTCGATTTAAAATAAATTTTGGAATAAATGTTCAAAATTAAGCCACTTGATACCCTCTTTAGGGGGAGACAAAAATAATTATGTCGAGCATTCAGACGAATGAAAATTTGAAGTGAGAAGACAATTTCGTCAATTTGGTCACGTATACATAAGATGATAATTTGGGCAAAGTAGATGTATTATGCCAGAATGTGATTTTCTGTAACAAACTCCTTCAATTTGTTTAATTCTACTAAAAAAGGCTTGCGTTATGCAGCCATTTCTAGAGCGTCGCCTCATCTGTCCTTGCCAGTTCAAATATCACATCATTGTATATGCTCCTCACAAAGCGACCTGTTGAAATCAACTGTCTCAGCTCCTCCTCTGTCACCCATCTGACTTCGGCAACTTCTTCTGCCTGAATGACCAAATCTGTCAGCTCTACATCTTGTTTAACCAGATATACCTCGTCCCAACCTTCATGAAAGGAGAGCGTCAGACGACTTGCTGTATTTGACAAGTCCAGCTTCAAACCAACTTCCTCAAAAAGCTCGCGTTCAGCCGCCTGATAGATTTCCTCTCCAGCAATTGCCGAACCGCCTGCAGTGAAATCCCAGTAGCCGGGCCATGCTTCTTTATCTTCTCGCCGTTTTTGTATCAGGACTTTTTCACAGGTACTGTCAAAAATAATCACATGCCCAACAAAACGAAATTGACCAGCGGCAAGCGCAACACCGCGCGTGCCAAACTCTCCTGTTCTTTCTTTTCTGGCATTGTAGATATCAAACTGCTCAGGCACTTTTAGTCTCTCCTAATTTTCTTCAATCTTTCTAAAATCAACTGGTCTTTCACCTTGTGATTCCGCCAAGCGTCTTGTGTAGCAGCTTCATAAATCTTGATATCCTGCTCAATTGACGGTATATAAAACTGCTCCGTACTTTTTTTACCAGAAATGCTGATGATACCACGCTTCAGATCATAATAATTAATTCCAGCATATTCTTTCAGATTTTAACATCGGCAAAACCCACATGAACTTTGTCTTTTTCAAACTTATGTTCATGCAGATCAATGAGCGCATAACCAAGATTTTTCATAATATTTGTCAAAAGTTCAAATTTCTCAAAATCTGACTTGCGAAGCTGTATGTCAATGTCATCCGGATAGGTTGAAAATCCGCCGACAAGCTCTACTGCTAAACTTCCCATCAAGTAAGGAACGATATGAAATTCGTTCAATTTTTGTGTAATAGAGAGAAAACTTTTCAAGAGTCGGTCAGAGTTTTCATAAAACTTGTCAAGTGCAAGAGAATCCGTTGCAAAATTATTCTGTTCAATCATGAACTTTCCTCACCATGGCAACATGGGGAATGCCGTCCTCAAGGAATTGCTCAGAGATTTCGACAAATCCGAAGCTTTTGTAGAATTCCCGCAGGTAATATTGTGCTTCGATTTGGACGGTGTGACAAGATACTTGATCGAGCCCATGCTGGAAGAGTTGGCGGGCGAGGCCCGCACCGCGAGCTGTTTGTTTGACCAGAACGCGGCCGATGGCGATAGCGTCAAATTGAGCGCCAGCCGGGATAATGCGTAAATAGGCGAGAATCTCGCCTGTTTCGTTTTCATACCAGAGATGTTTTGCGACTAAGTCCAGATTGTCTACTTCTTGGTAGGGACATTTTTGTTCCACGACGAAAACTTCTGTCCGCAGGTAGTAGATTTTCTGGAGTTCCTGCGTGGTCAGTTCGTCAAATGTTTTGATTTGCCATGTGCCATTATTCAATGTCGTAATCTCCGTCGTTCATAGGGCTGACTTCGCCGACCAAGTAGGAGTTTCCGACAGCTGAGAAGAAGTCATGGTTGCTGGAGCTGGTGGAGATGCCGTTCATGACCAGCGGGTTGACCTTGTCGGCGGTGGAGCCGATGAAGAGCGGGTCAAAGCCGAGGTTCATGAGCGCTTTGTTCATGTTGTATTCGGTAAAGGTAGTGACTTCGTCGACCCAGCCGATTTCTGTGTAGATTTCGTTGATGTAGTTGACTTCGTTTTCATAGAGCTGGTAAAGCAGGTCGTAGGCCCATTCGGAGAGTTCCTGCTGATCCTTGGCAGAGAGTTCCGCATAGTCTTTCTGCAGGTAGTAGCCGATGTAGGTGCCGTGAACTGACTCGTCACGCAGAATCAGTTTGATTATTTCTGCGGCATTGACCATTTTGTTTTCACCGAGGTAGCGCAAAGGCGTATAAAAGCCTGAGTAAAAGAGGCCGGATTCCAGGAAGGTGCTTGCAATGCGTGTGCGCATCCCTGCCAGCTGGATCTCATGCTCGGTGATCTCAAAGTTGATGTGCTCGGGGTAGTCTTTGGCGAAGGCGGCGAGTTTGCCTGCTTTATAAACTTCGTCGATCAGCGCAGCTTTTTTCTGCAAATAAGGATCCTTATCCCCCCACTCGTAAAGGGCGTCGATCTCTTGGGTGGTCATGAGGGAGCTGAAAACGGTCGAGTAGGACTTGGCGTGAACGCCCTCCATGAACTGGATCTGGCCCAGGGTGGCGGCCTCCTGCGGCGTGTGGGAGAACTCGCGGATGATGCCGTTGCCGTCGTTGGACTGGACGGTGTCAAGCAGGGTCAGGCCGAGGAAGACTTTGCTGTAGACGTCGCGCTCGAGGTCGCTGAGGTCGCGCCAATCTTTGAGGTCGTTGGAGACGGGAACGCGAGTGTCGAGCCAGAACTGACTGTTGAGCTTGTCCCAAGTGTACTTGTCAATCGGGTCCTCGATGCGGTTCCAGTCGTTGGCAGCATAAACGTCCGCGTGGCGATTGTTCACTTCTGCCAAATGATTAGTTTCTTTGAATGCCATCAGACACCTCTTTCAATTGCTTTTTGGGTCTTGTAGCTGAGATAGGCCTGCCCGACGAATTTGGACAGGACGTTCAGATGCTTCACGGCCATGTTTTGGATTTCTTCGATGTCCAGCTTCTCGGCTTTCGAGCTCATGACGTCTTGGTGAACAAGGCGTGCAACATCGTTAGCCAGGCGATTGGCTTTAATCGGATTATTGTGGTAACCGCCGATGTAGTCGCCGTTGACACGACCGTTGTAGGCCGCTCTGAAAATCGCCTCCTGAATTTTTGTGACATCGTAATCAACGATTCGGCCGTCACGTTTGATAATTTTTTTGCTCATTTATCTTATTCTCCCTAATTGAGTTCAGCAAGCCTGAAGCTAGGAAATTAGATGAATTTAGAACCTGCCTACCAGCAGAACCTAGATTCCCTAAATTTCTACACAGGGCTAAAGCCCTAGCAATTTCTAGAAGCTAAAGCTTCTGAAATTGTCTGCGTCCTCTGGACGCTGCTGTCCATTCTCGCTAAGGTGCTAAAGCACCTAGTCGAATGGCTCGCTTCAAAGCGGGCCAGCTTCACATCTTGTCTTTCACCCTATTTTTAGACTTAATTCAAACTCATGTTTGATTGGAATTCCCTTTTCACTAAGTAAAGGAATTGAAGGCTTTAATTTTCTAGCCTCAGCAACCGCATCAAAATGTACCGCTGTCAGCTCAAAACCACGTTTTTGATAAAAATCCAAAGCGTGAATATTATCATTTGTAGTAATCAGCCAAACCGATAAACAGCCTGCAGCCTTTGCTGCTTCAACAACGGCATTGACAAGTGCAGTTCCAATTCCCTGCGCCTCGACAAGACTTTGCAGAACAATAACTTCACACTTTTTTTCATGGATATGATAGAAAATATATCCAGTTACTTCTTGATTTTCATCAATCGAAATAAAAGCCTCCAGCGTTGACGTGTCATGCACAACGCCCTTCGAGACAATCTTCGGGCCAGACCAGTCTTTTCGGACATACTCATTGATTTCAGCCCTGAATTGATTATTAGTTGGAATAATCATAATCTCTCCCAACTGAGCTCAGGACGCCTGAAGCTGTGGAAATTAGATAAGCAGATTCTTAGTGCTTTAGCGCTTAGAAGTCGCTTTCCCTGTGGGCAAAATGCTCCAAGAAGCTTCGCTTCTCTGCGCATTTTTCTGAATTTCTACGCTTCAAAACGGGCGTCCTTCACATCTTAATTAACTGAGTTCAGGTCGCCTGAAGCTAGGAAATTAGATAAATCCAAGAACCTGCCCAAGGGCAGAACCTTGGATTTCCTAAATTTCTA
>JAITVN010000040.1 GCA_031285775.1 Streptococcaceae bacterium
AAAGACTCAGCTTTAGTGATGAACAGATGACAGCCGCCGCCTTCCATTGTCTGCAAGTAGCGCTTTGTTACTTTGTCATTGATCAGAACCGCATCTACTGCTTGTTCGTCAAGGAGTGAAATCACTTTTTCTAAACGATAAACCATCTTCTCCCCTTCTAAGAGATAAGCTGCTGCACAGCTTTTTTCCAGCGTGCAGCAGCCTATTGACACTTACTAAAAGTCTAGTTCCAAATCAGCCAGCAATGCTTCATCCTCATCGGAAATTGCAGATTGCTTCGCATTTTCATTTGCCAGCTCATTTCGCTCATAAATCTTGAAGAATGGATACCAAATCAAGATAGAAGCAATAAGCTGCAGACCATTGACAATCAAGGAACGCCAGTCAAAGGTAGCCAGATAGCCCTCTAGAAAGACGCCGACATAAGGCGGTGTAAAGACTGAGTTTTTCAAGAAGCCAAGTGATCCCGCATAAGCCGCAAATGAGCTGACGATTGGGCCGATAATACAGAATGGAATGAAGAAAATCGGATTCAGGACGATTGGTGCGCCAAACAGAATCGGTTCATTGATACCGAACAAGGCTGGAATCAAGGCAATACGACCGATTTTGCGCTGTGCAGCAGCTCTTGAGAACATGCACCAGAAGACCAGACCAATTGTGACGCCTGTGCCTGTAAAGTTACCAAAGGCAGAATCCATACCAGGTGTATAAAAGTGAACCAGAGCCAAGCCGCTCTTCGCATTGGCAATGTTTTCAGCCAGAAATTGAGTTGAAATCGGGCTAGTGATTGGACTGAGCACGGATGGATGAATACCAAAGAAGAAGAGCAAAGTCTGCAGGAATTTGACAAATGTGTACATGAACACATTGTCCATGGAGCCGACCAGCGGCGCAAAAATATTGGTGAAGATGACAGGCGGCAGCACGTGCAGAACGTTGACTGATAGGATGCGCAGCACAATGAAAGCCCCAATGACAATCAGAGAAATTGGAATCATTTCAAATGAACTTGAGACAAAGTCGGGCACAGTGTCCGGCATCTTGATAGTAATCTTGTGCTTCTTGCTCCAACGGAACAATTCAACCGCTAGAATTGAGCCAAACATGGCAACGAATAATCCTTTGGTGCCTAGATAAGTCGTCAAGAAGGCGCCATTTTCATCGACTGCAAATGCCAGAATCAAGAAACCGATCACAGCCATAGTTATACAGCCAGGCACATCAAGCTCATAGGATTTTGCCAAATGATAAGCGATAATAGCAGCGACATATAAACTCATCATGCCCATACCAACAGTGTAGGGCAGGGTAATGAAATCATTATACTTTGTGATGAACAAGGAAATCGGATTTTTCGGACCGATCATATTCGGCAGTGCGTCTGGAATCAGTGCAAAACTTCCGATAATCAGCAGAGGAACCATGGCCACAAAGGCTTTTTTGATGGCACTCAAATGCACCTGCTTGTCCATTTTGTTGGCAATTGGGACGATGTATTTCTGCATCCAGCCCTCGAATTTGTCGAACATAAGGTACTCCTTTAAGTTTTATTTTTGTAGTTCAATTTTCCGTTGAGCAATGAGTACTGACTTAATGACTGTTGCACCATCCATTGCGCCGTAAGTTTCTTTGTCCACCACAACATATGGAATGTGGCGCGGCTCAGCTAAATCCTTGATCTGATCAACTTTGTGAGCAACTTGCGGACCGATGACAATGGCGTCACAGTTGTCAATTTCTGAATCAAGGGCGTCTGCAGGAATTGCTTTAAACGTAAAATCTGCAGAATTGAGTTTTTGACTGTTCTCAACAGTCTTTTTCATGCTGTCCATCAACATCGTGGTTGAAAGACCAGCATTACAGCATAGAATGATTCTCATTTTGTTTCCTCTTTCTTAAAAGTTATTTATTTGGATGGTTACAAGCTCCTAGGATTGCTTGGCCTTTTCCTTTTCCTCAAAAATCTTCACGAGCTCTTCAATCAGATCGCGAGCAAGCGCTGAAGTCATATATTGGTCCTGCGCATGTACCATTAGGAGACTCATGGGAGAATTATCATCGCCTGACAGTTCCTGTTGGATAAGTTGAGTCTGGATGTTGTGCGCTTCAACATCTGCTTCGCGTGATTCTTTCAGCAATTGACGCGCCAGCTCATAGTCACTGCTACGAATTGCTTTCATAGCTTCAAATGCCTTTGATTTGCTTTCCCCAGATGAGGAAATAATTCCCATAATTTGTTTTTCAGTTTCGTTCACTTAGTTTTCTCCTTCAAGATGTGAGGTGCGCCGAACTCAGTTAGCTTAATGTAGAATGTATTTTTAATAAGCATGTAATTCTGCGATTAACTCAGCGCTGAATGACTTTGTAATTTGAATAATGAGTGCTTTCATGACTTCAGCGTCTTTAATGTTAACAATCGAATAGGGGCTATGACAGTATCGCAGCGGAATCCCTAAGACTGAAGCCAATGTGCCTGAATTTTCAAGATGAGCAAGCCCTGCGTCTGTACCGCCATTTTTGAACATGTCTTTCTGATAAGGCAAGTCATTTTCCTTGAGGGTTTTCTCAATGTGCTTGATGAGTTTTCGATTTGGCGCCAGGCCCTTATCATAATACTCCAGCATTGGGCCGAACCCGATTTTCCGATGATTCATAAAGGAACGATCAAGTTCTGGATGATTTGCCACATCCACAGCGAAGAAAATGTCCGGCTTGACCATGGCAGACGTGAGCTTTCCGCCGCGCGTGCCAACTTCTTCGCTGCTGGTAAAGGCAGCCACAACATTGACTGCTAAATCAGCATTTTCCAGCTCTTTCATGGCTTCAATAAGTGTGAAACAGCTGATTCTGTCATCCATGGCTTTCCCCGCATAAATCTCACCTTGCTTGAAAGCTCGAAATTCAGAGGCGAAGACAACCATATCTCCGATTTGAATGCCTGCCGCTTCCACATCTGCCTGCGTCTCAAATCCTAAATCAACATAAGTCTGCTCAACTTGTCCTTGGGCATTTTTTGTGACATTTAAAATTCCCTCATATTTATCGCCGCTATCTGTCGTCACGCGCACAAGCTGATTCTCTTTGGATTTGTCCAGCACAGCCCCAAGCGGAATAAGATAAAGAAAGCCCAGATCAGAAATATTTCGTACAAGAAAGCCGACTTCGTCCATATGGGCGGAAAATAGGACTGTCGGTGCATTTTCCAGCTTTGACTTTTTGGTCACAATCAAGCTGCCGATGCCATCATAGCAGAAGGCGTCCGAATAGTCGGCCAGCTCCCGCCTGATAATATTTCTAACTTCATCCTCATCAGATGCCACACTGTCCGCATTTGACAGCTCTGCAAGTAATTCTATGTTCATTTGAAACCCTCTTTCTAATTGAGCTCGGCGCACCTCATATCTTGTTAATTGAACTCGGTGCGCCAGAAGCTAGTAAGCAGACTCTTAGCGCTTTAGCGGTTAGAGGTCGCTTTCCCTTCTTTCGGGAGGAAATTAGATGAATCTAGAACCTGCCTATCGGCAGAACCTAGATTCCCTAAATTTCTACGCTTCTCAGCGGGCGCACCTCATATCTTGTTTAAAGATTCAGATAATGGTATTTGAAGAAATTGTAAATATCATTTTTATCACTCATCATCCGCAATTCCTCCATTTTTTCTTTGTCGCGAATAAAAGATACGGTTCTCTCCAAGATGATATTAGCCTTTGTGTCCTTAAAGGCAACTGTGATAACAAAGTCAATCGGCTGCTGTTGGTTGGCAACAATTTTCAAGCCCTTCTTCGCGAATTTTGTGACAGAAATGCCGTCTTTCAAGCAGCCGTCATCAATTCCAGCATGTGCAATAAAAACGCCAGGGGAAACAGTCATATAGGCGCCGAATTCACGTGTATTGCGCTTAATTTTTTCTCGATAACGAGACTCAATACATCCGACACTGATCAGGTGTTCACAGGCAATGTCAATTCCCTTTTCCCAGTTGACCACCGCATCAATCACCTTCACCGAATCAAGACTGAAGTCAATCTGGAGATTTTCTTTCACAACAGTCCTTGATTCACGGCTGTTCAAAGCTTTCAAAAGCATAAATTCGAGCTTGGCCCAGTCTTTGACCGTAGCATTTTTTTCAATCATTTCGACAATTTCGCTGAATTTATTCAAGCCATTGTTTTCGATGTTCAACTTCCAAGGCATGTAGCCGGAAATAGTCTTGAGATCCTCTCTGGTAAAGGACGGGTTGATATAAACCGCATCTTTTTCCATGTACTTCGGCAGAGGAATCGTGGAAAAAACGATATCATACTGACGGATGATCTCTTCACTGACCTTATGTACCGTGCAGACATCCAGTTTACGGGCTTCAAACAGTGAGCGGATTCGATTGGCAACAATGTTGGAAATAATGCGTCCCTCTGTACAAATCACCAGAACAGCTGGTAACCTTCCTTCTTGCTTTTGATTCTTCTGAATTTCCGACAAGAAGAGAATAGCAATCAGCGAAATTTCCTGGTTATTGATTCTCACATTTTTTTCATCACAGATTTCTTGAATAATATTCTCTAGAAACCTTGTGAATTCGCCGTATTCGGATACAAAACTTTCGTAAATCGGATTTTCAACGAAGCGATGCGCTTGAATTCTCTGGCCCAGACTTTTGATATGCGCTTTCAGGCTGCTTTCAAAGTTCGAACCAGCGGATCGCAAGTTGACTGACAAAACGGACTCAACACGATGAATCAATTCATCCCCGAATTTTTCCGGGTCAAGGTGGGAATTCTCTTTAAAAGAGGCTTCTTGCTGAAATGAGCTTTCTGCACCGAAATTCAAGTTTTCAAAAATGTGATGAATGACCCAATGAATAAATTCCAAATCACCTAAAGGCAGATTGATTTCACGCTCAAGTTTTTCCACTTTCTGTGCAGCTAGCTCTACCGTGTGAATGTCCAGAATATTGGCCAGCAGCAGCTCACCCAGTTTTGTTTGCGTTTCGCCCTCGTTTTTTATGAAATGAATGATTTCAAACAATGAGAGCGATGTGACCAGAACCTTGACGAGCTTTTTTTCAAGCACTTCTTTCTCGCCAATAAGCTTGTAGCCGCGGCGCTTGGCGTGAATCAGTTTCAACTCAGAATTCGCCAAATCTGACTTGACACGTGACAAATACTGTTTCACAGTGGGTCCGGATAAATTCAGAATGACCTGCAGCTCAGAATTCTCAACAAAATCCCTTTCAATGATCAGCTTCAGTAGGATAAATTTGAGGCTTTCTTCAAAAGTGTACTGATAATTTGTCAAATCAAGTTTTCGCTCAAAGCCATCAAGCCATTTCTGCAGTGCCGCTTTGTCAGACAGATAGAATCCCTTTCGAGGCACAATTTCGATGCGGCTGGACATTTTCTCCTCATCAAGGAAATGTTGAATTTTGCTGATACGGTAGCGGAAAGCACGTTCCTCCACTGACAAAAACTCGCCGGCCGCCTTCGCGGAGACAATGCCGTCTTGTCGAATCATATATTTCAGCAAATCAATATCCTGTGAAGTTAAGCTCATCTTTTTTCCTGCTTTCATGTTATCACTCCTGTAACCCTTTTCAAAGGCTTTATATATAAGTTTTTTCCTGCTATCTTACAAATATTTTTGTTAAGTTATTCATATGGCCAATTGCGGCGAGAACTATTCTCTGAAAATAGCCCTATATTCTCAATTTTCAAAAAACATTTCTTATAACATTCTAACTTAATTCCAACAAAAAATAGAGCAAAATAACTACTCTATTTCATGTTCTCATTCCAGTGCTTTTTTCATCAATGCTAGCAGCGTTCTAATAGCTTCTATCTTTGTATCGCCAGTAGTTTTGTCGACGATTGAACTGTATACATGCGGAATGATTTTTTTGACACCTGCGTCTACAGCAGTTTGCAAAATTATTTCAAAATTGTCCAGATCAATACCGCCAGTCGGCTCTAAATAGAAATCTTCGGCTGCACAGGCTTGGGCTACAACTCTGAATTCTTCAAGGTGTACAAGACCGTGCATATTGAAGAATTTGATGGAACTGCCACCCATGTCTTTTATTAGAGCAATAGCGGTTTCAATCGTCACTTCTGCTGGCTCGGCTGCTTTGCTGGAGAGAGGACCTGTGGCTATGTTAACAAGGCCAAGCTTTCCTGTTGGATTGACCAAGCAGTTCACGACCGTTTCATCTTCTCTCAACAGTGCACGCGTTGCGCCGATGCCTGTGAAGACTTGATTGGCGTGCTGGGGTTTCAGAATGCCTGACAAGCGCGCAACCATGGCGGACTGTTTGGGATCGCCTGCACCAAGACCGATGGACAAGGCATTCTTCGTAACTTCAGCGTATTTCTTCATGTCTTCAATGGCGGCATCATCTGTCTCATAGTTTTTGGACAGAACGCCAACTAAAACATGTCCTTCGGCAGCTTCATAAATTTCCGCTGCGTTCTTTGGCGAGTTGGCCAGTACGTTCAGGCAAAGGCAGCTTTTTAAATAATTCGGCGAAAGTTTCATATTCGTTTATCCTCCCATTATTTGCTCTAGTTTTTTACTAATAACAGCGAGTTCTTCGACAGTGACGGCGCGAATATCAAATTCGATGATGCCGTTGTTAACCTGATATTCACGTGTATATACAGCTGTATCTCCCTCTTTGAGGGCGGAAACGACGCCGATGGCGTCTGGGAATTGCCCATTCTCCGTGCCGACTTTCACGGCTGCGCGGTAGATGTCGCGGCCTGCGCTATCCTGTACTTCGTATGCTTTCAAACCTGGTATTTCATTGACCGCCTCGAGAAATGGCATTAGCCGTGTCTCCTGGCTTTCTTTACTCTCTGAGCCATGCGAAATATACTCTTCGACAGCCTGAACCAGCGCCACGATGTTGTCTTTGCCGATTTTCATGCTGCGGCCGATGCCTTTGGGCTGCTGTTGGACATATTTGACCAAGTTGTCCTTGCCGGCTACGAGTCCTGATGCTGGTGCTTCAATGGCTTTTGCGCCTGAATAAATGACTAGGTCGGCACCCATGTCGTAATATTTATGCAAGTCTTCCTCAGCCGCCGCGTCCACTATCAGCGGCAAATCGTGTTTGTGCGCAACTTCTGCGGCCTCCGCCACGGTCAGCATGCTTTTCTGGACTGCATGATGAGACTTGATATAGAGCACGGCTGCGGTATTTTGCGTGATCTCCATCTCAATATGCTCAGCCGTACACATATTGGCCCAGCCAGCCTCAACGACTTTACCGCCGCCGACTTCCACCATGACTTGCACGGCGGTGCCATAATCTACATTGTGGCCCTTGGGGAGGATAATTTCTCGCTTTGTGATTCTGTCTGTATAGGGGTGATAAAGTGCGTATAGATCGCCGCAGCCGATGACTGCAGCCACTGATTGCGCAATACCTGCGCTGGCACTTGATACAACTGTAGCATTTTCCGTGCCCAAAAGTTTCGCCAGATAGTAGCCGGTCTTTTCGACCAAATCCGACATTTCAAAGAAGCTTTGTCCTGCCTCTTTCTGGGCCGCTGCTACGCTGTCGCTGACCTTGGAGACACCGAGTATGGTCATCTTCCCTGAGGCGTTGATGACCTTTTTCAAATTGAATTTCACATTAATTGTCATTCTATAAAGTCTCCATATCTTTCAAAATAACCCGCAAAGCCCTTCAACCCCTCACGCTCGCTGAAACTAGTAAAGTACTTCCCTGCCACCACACAGCTTGTCGGCACAATCGCTTGTTCTGAAGTTTCGATATTACCATTCGAGTCTTCCAGAGGCACATGCTCGTCGGTCAGCTTAAACAGCGTTAAATCACCGTCACAACCAACCTCAAGCCTGCCCTTACGCTCAAAATGCCAGGTTTCCGCAGGCACAGTCGTAACCATCGGAATCAGCTCATCCAGCGTGTATCCAATATGCAGCAGTTTCGTCAAAGTCGTCGCCAAATCATAAACAGGCCCATTTTTGCGATTGCGAATGTAAATGTCCGTACTGACCGTGCGGCAGCGAATCCCCTCCGCCAGCGCCGCACGCGCCACCGCGAAATTAAAACTATCCGTGCCGTGTCCCAAATCAAAGTAAACACCGCGTTTGTAGGAGTTTTTGACAAAATCTTTGATATGTCCATTTTCGCCAAGAATGCCATTCTTCTTGCCATTAAAGAAATGCGTGACAATATCACCCGCATCCAGCATCGCAAGAATTTCCTCCAGCTCAGGCGGATTCGACCCCACGTGCACCATAAGGGGCAGACCAGTCTTTGCTGCCAGACTTTTTGCCATCGCCAGCGGCAGAACTCCCTTATCGCCCACCACAGATTTGCTCATGCGGCACTTAATTCCGACAATGAAATCAGACATTTCATTAATTCTGTCTATATTATTGTCCTCATTAACATCTTCCATATGACGGAATTCATACTGGTCGTAAATGCCGTTTTTAGAGATGTTGAGCATCGCAAAGACATTCGTCTCCGACCGCTTAGCATAGGCGTAGAAGTCCTTCACATTATTTTCACCCGTTGAACCTGCATCAATTACAGTCGTCACGCCTTTAGTAACGCCCAGCTCGTCTATGTAGTCGTAGTAAAGCGTCATCTCAGGATAGCAGTGCACATGTGCATCTATCCAGCCAGCCGAGAGATAGGCTCCCTTTGCATCAATCGAATCTTTCGCCTCTTCAGTAAATGAGCGACCGACGAAAGAAATTTTTCCGTCAGTCACTGCTGCTTCAAGTGGCTCTCCCGCAAGGTTTTTTGCATTCTTTATTACTATATCATGCACGATTGCGCCTCTTATTTCATTACAACTGGGAAAATTGCACCGACAATCATGGCACCAAGAATCGCTCCGCCCGTGATAGGCTTCTTCCAGAGGTAGAATAATAGTGCACCAATTACTGCGCCGATACCGACTGGGATTGATGCTAGACCTGCACTGAGAATAATTAACGGGCCGAGGAAGCGTCCAGTCGAGTTGCCTGCGCCCATCATAATTTCTGCCCCAAAGGTTGACTGTGCACCGCCTTTTTCTTTGATTGTGGCGCGACGAATGCCGATAATGACTGCGCCGATGGCAAGACCTATCAGCAATCCTGTCGGCAAGGCCAGCCAGAAATTTTTCACTGGCGCTTCAATTTTTGCGGCCAACAGGATAGCTGGGATTCCAAGGCCGACACCTGTCAGAATTGAACCACCCAGGTCAAGGATTCCGACCAGAGAACCTTCCAGGACGCGTGCAAACAGGAAGCTGGCACCGAAGGCAGCGACTGGCCCATAGCTTCCGCCTTCCAGACCAGCTTTCAGCATCGCAACAAAGGCTACTTCGTTAAATGCGCCAGTGCCGTGTTCAATATACATTGATGTGGCGGCAAATACAGCAGCAGCCATCAATCCAACCATGATTGGAAAAGCCCAGTCCGCATACCAGAAGCTCTTCTCATCAATTCCAGCTTCGTGTTCGTTCAAACCGCCTTGAACTTCAATTACTTCTTCCATTTTTTTCATCTCCTTCCTTATTTCCCAGTAACTGCGTCATGCAATGCTTTCAACCAATCTGGTGCCGGCGCCTTCAGCTGCTGAAGAAGCGTCAGATCCATGCCGCGGAAGAAAGTACTGAGCAAGAACAAAAGAATAACTGCAGTCAAGATGATTTTCATCAGGCGTGTCCATCCCATTTCATCTACGCCTTTGCCGATAAGAATACCGAGAACAACACCTGGAACAGCATTTCCCATGACAATTTGTGCCAAACCGCCGAATAAAGTTGACCAGAAGCCAGTACGTTTACCCGCATCAATGGCAGCCAACCAGAAGACAACTGGCATAACAGTGTTAATTAAGAGCGTTGCAGCTGGTACAAGAACCGCTACAGCCGCAACTTTCAAACTGCTGGGAATAGCTGTCGTCGTGACATTCAAGAATGTAACAACTATAATACCGAGTACAGCCCCCGCCATAGCCATTTTCTTAGGATTCTGAACCGTCTCTTTAATATTCTTGTTGCGAGCCAGCAGTGATGCTGCCGCCCAGTTGGGCAGGACGCGGTGCGTCACATCCTGAGTGAAAGCACCAGCCGCCACAGCAGAAGCCCAAGCATTAAAGAAGAATCCCAGACCAAACGAGAAGTGCGAAGCCGCATCATCCTCGCAGGCATTCATTTCTCCAAGGGTTCTAAAAGCGCCTAGCGCCTGGACCTTCGGCGCATTGAACATTCTCGAGGCACCCATGCCCGCTGAGAAACCCATTAGCGCACCGATGATAATTGATTCGAAAATTACAATCATTTCTTATAACCTTTCTAAATAGTTTTATTGATAAGAGGGATTCGAATCGCATTCGCCTCCCCATTTGTGACCGTGAAACTGATTTCGCCAAGCGAAACACGAGTACACTGGACTTCGACTTCCAGCTTAACTCTGAACTCCTGCTTTTGCCGCGGAAGAAAGAAAAATAGAAATTTCTCAGTCCAGACACGCTCCTCCGCTTCAAGCACATTGATATTAAGCGGCTCAATGCGCAGCACCGTGTCCTCCGTATTTTTGATAATCTGCGCCTGAATCTGATTAAGCGCTGCCGCAAAAGCATCCTTCTTTGACTTGCCGCTACCTTCAACAATAACCTTTTGACTACTTTCCCTCATGAATCACGCCCCATATTTCTTCTTGTAAGCCTTGGTCAGCTCACGCCCCAGCTCCTCAGTATCCATAAAGCCGAAGCCAAGAACCTTGATACCGTCATTGATAGCCGTGATGCCCTCCTGCACAGAGCGCATACTGTGACGCTCCGTGTACTTGTACTTGTTGGCCGCCATCAATGCACCCGCGCCGCCCGAGCCACAGAAAGACAAGCCTAAATCTGCGTTCTCCCGATACATCGTGTCTCCCAGCTTCATGTCAGCCGCCATACCTGGAATAACAATCACCTCGGCGCCCTCAGCCTCGATTCCCTTAGCAATGTTCTGTCCCTTCCCCATGCGGTCGCCAATAACAACTTTAACCATTTTCATAACTCCTTATGTATTATTTTCAATTTCAGGTAATAATTCCCTGAATATTTTCAAAATGCACAGCTAGCAGATATTGTTCATCATCTCCTAGATTTTGTACGCGTCGTACAACTTCATCAGCCAATTCCATGGATTTTTTTGATAATCCGGAAAATAGCGTGATATCTAACTCCGGCAGCTTTTCAGAAGTCTTTGAGCGATAAATCATCTCATCTAAATGATTTACCAAGATTTTCCACTGAAGCTCATCTGGATGAAGCGCCTTCTGACTGAGTAAATCCTCAGTAAAGCCCGCGAGTAGAATGAGCGCAGCGCCGTCCTTGCTTTGCTTCGCTTGTTCCTGTGTGACCCTGTCCAATCTCTTCACATTATTACCTCTCTGTATAAATTAACTGGGTGTGATTACTACTTCTCATCAAAGTACTCATAGTAAGGGATGAGCGCTGAAATTTCCGATTCATTCAAGGATAAATCATGCGCCTTGCAGATGGCACTAATTCTCCCTGCCAACTCCAGATTGTTCGCCCGACCGAAATCCTGATACTGAGTATCGTTGTCAACCCTGCTGACCATTAAAAGGACATGTACAAGGAATCCTTCCAAAAACTCGATAGACAATTTTTCACTTTCGTCTATTTTCTTAAAGAGTTGTTTCAAATCAAAATAAATATTAAAGGCCTGAACAAGCAGCTCAACAGGCAAATCCTTTGACGCTGTTGTCCGCTCATGACTGGTAGAACGTGCTGAGCCTATCCCCGCACGGAGCAAAAGGTCCACCTGGTTTTGAATCCGCTGAAGATCATTTTCAGTCAGCAGCGCATTTACTTCAATGACAGGGATTTCAAGTCCCCCAATCGGGAAAACGCTAATAATCAGGTCAGGCTTCAACTTTTTGACAAAACTTTGAACATTTAGAATACTGGAAAAGCCTGCAATCTCGATGTTTTTAATTCGACTGGCCACCTTCTGCTGAACAAAGGAAGTCACGCCAACCCCAGTGGAACAAACATAAAGCACCTTGATATCCCTCTCCAGAGCATTTTCTCGCTCAATAGAGACCAGGAAATGCAGCGCCGCATAGCCAACAAAAGCATCATCAACCTCAATTGACTCTGGCAAAAAACTGCTCAATGCCTGCCTAACAAATTCGAACATTTCCGTCCGCTTCAACTTAATATCGTTGACAAATGGATTATACTGACTCGTCAAATTGTAACCTTTTGAAAAAGTCAATGAAAAATGTGTGTATAGATTTTGAAAAAGCTGTGAATCCTTATCAAATCTGACGCCGGAAAGCTTGCTGACCTCTGTGATGACCTGACCCGTAAACTTTGGAATATCAAGCTGGTCAAAAACAATTTCCCTTGCTGTCACATAGTCGAACTCTTCACTTAAGGCACTTAGTCCAAAGCTTTTATAAACCCTGAAAAGGAAGCAGCCCACATCATCCAGTTCTTTTTCAGACAGCAGCTGTGAATTCGTCGATATCCCTTTTGAATTCTTGAGACGAGCAATCGAGATACAGAGCCGAATGATGAAAGACAAAATGTTGTAATTTTCAATCTTATCAGTCAGAACCGTCAAATTCTCTGTCACCAGTTTGATGACTTCCTGATAAATTCTGCGCAAATTTTCGTTCGAGAAAATAATTCTAGATTCCGATAGGTTCTGCTCTCCCTGAGAAAACTGACTGATCAGATTGCTGACATCAAAATTCGTGGACTCGGCAAAAAGCAAATCAGAAACCAGTTCACGAATCGCTTCCTCATCGCCATCCAGCGAATAACCGTAATGACTGCTTTTGAGATTGGGGCCGAACTTTGAAAGTTCCTTTTTTAATTGAAGAATATCATTGAAAATGGTATTCTGGCTGACCAGTAACATATCCGAGAAATAAGCCGCTGTGACCGCACCTTTGGCCATAAATAAGTCAATAATAATCTGCTTCTGGCGCATGGGCTGATCCATCGGAGAATTCTGTCGCTCTGTCGACTGAAGTAGGCGCAGCAGTTCATGCTTTCTGCTACTCGAGCAAATAATTCTGTAACCCTTTCCACGTCTGGCTTCAAGCACTTCACCCTGCTCACACATCCAGCAGCGAATTTGTTCCATCTCAGTCTTGACCGTACGCACACTGACCTTGAACTCTTCAGCCAGCTGATGTGATGAAACAAAGCAGGACAACTGTAAAAGATAAATGCTGACGCTGATTTGACGCGGCGTTAATCTAGTTTTATACATAACTTCTCCAGGATTTTCCTAATAAAACAAAACACTGTGGTGAAAATTTGTATTCATCGCCTTTACCTATACATTGATGATAACTTAAATTCCAATTAATTAAAATACAAAATTTCTGCACTAAGACAAGTGCAAGCTTGACTTTTTTCAATTATCTTAACAAAAAAAGCGCAAGACCGCCAGAATTTCTTATGTTTTCTGACAGATCTAATCATTCTAATGAACTGCGGTGCACCATCATCAAAAATAAAAGCTGGACTCGATGCCATGCTTAAGTCAGTAAAATATCTTAGAGAAAATAAAAAAAGCTTAGCAGATTGTTAAATCTACTAAGTTTTTTGCACGAAAGTCTTCGTCAGCTCTGGCCTTACACTGAAGCACTTAATGTGCTTTTTTACTCTTAAACAACCGAGAAAAGAAACCGCGATTCTGCTCCTCACGCAGCTCAAGCATCAGCTGCTGCTTATCCTGCAGGGCTGCAGCCGTCAACTGCTGCTGCTGATCCAACTGCTTGTCTTTTTGTGCAATTTGCCGATCCTTAGCTTCTATCTGATTGCCCAGCATCTGGAGCTGCTGATCTTTGGCAACAACTTGCTCGTGTAAGCGCTCAATTTCCGTATCCTTGCCTTCCATCAAACTTGACAGCATCGCGAAAATGGTCTTGTCCTGGCCGCTGGCAAGTGCCGGTTTGTCCACGACTTCTTGCTTTGCAGTCACAACCTTACCATACAAACGCTCGAGCTCAGCCACGCCGTCAGAATTGACAACGGTTACACCGCGGTCATTTTTCTCGACAAAATCGTCTTCTAAAGCACGAACGCGGTTATTCATCGCTTGCCGCGAAACTCCGAAAAGCCCCGCAAGTTCGGTAACTGTTTTTGTTTCCATTATTAGTATTATATCCAGCCGATCTGGGCTTGTCAAGCTCAAGATGTGAGGCGCGCCCGTTAAGAGGCGTAGAGATTTAGGGAATCTGGGCTCTGACCGTAGGTCAGGTTCTAGATTCATCTAATCTCCTAGCCTCTGGCGCACCGAACTCAGTTAATGACTTTGAGTACAGGGAAGCAGTATTGAAGACTTGGAAACTTTCGATTAGTCTTTTTTAGACTTTCCTTTGATAAATCCAGACTTCTCAGCGCTGAACTCAAGACTCCCAAGCTTCGAGTAAAGATTAAACTTCACAGAGACACGGACAGCCAGCGCCACGATTGCGATTGCTGGAATGGCTGTGATTGCGACAAGAGTTTTATTGCTGTTCATTAGAGTTTCTCCAATTCTGAGTTCAAAAGCTGCTGTGCCACTTGCGGATTGGCCTGACCTTTGGTTGCTTTCATGAGCTGGCCAATCAAGGCTTTGGCTGCGTTCTTATTGCCGCCCTTATAGTCGCTGATTGACTTTTCATTGGCCGCAAAGACTTCCTGAATGATTGGAATCAGCTGCGCAGGATCTGAAATCTGAATCAGTCCTGCTTTCTTGACAAATTCCTCGGCCGATCCGCCGTTCTTCGCGAGTTCAACAAAGACTTTCTTGGCGATTTTGCTGGAAATGGTACCGTCTGCAATAAGCCGCAGCATTTCGGTCAGATTTTCCGGCGTCAGCTTGATGTCTTTGAGCTCAAGGTTTTCGGCGTTCAGATACTGGGCCACATCACCTTGCAGCCAATTGGAGACCAGCTTGGCATCGCCGCCGATTTTCACAGCTTCTTCAAAGAAGTCTGAAACTTGCTTGGAAACAGTCAACTGGCGGGCATCGTACTCGGAAAGTCCGATTTCCTCAACGTAGTCAATACGACGCTCTGCTGCAAATTTAGGCAGAGTAGTGCGCACATTCTTTATCCAATCGTCGGATATTTCGAAAGGTCCGAGATCTGGCTCAGGGAAGTAACGGTAGTCGCTAGATCCTTCTTTTACACGCATCAGCACGGTTTCACCGGTCTTTTCATCATAGCGGCGTGTCTCTTGACGGATTTCTCCACCGGCGCGTAAGATTTTGGCCTGGCGCTCCACCTCATACTCGAGACCTTTTTTGACATAATTAAAGGAATTCAGGTTCTTCAACTCCGTCTTGACGCCGAACTCGTCCTGTCCGTAAGGGCGCAGAGAAATGTTGGCGTCGCAGCGCATGGAGCCTTCCTCCATCTTAACATCGGAAATACCAGTGTAGAGCATAATTTCACGTAGAGCGGTCAGATAAGCGTAGGCCTCTTCAGGCGAGCGCATATCGGCCTCGGAGACGATTTCGATAAGGGGGACACCTTGTCGGTTAAGGTCAACGAAGCTGTATCCGCCTGTGCCATGGGTATTCTTGCCCGCATCTTCCTCCAGATGGGCGCGTTCGATGCGAATTTCTTTCTTGACACCGTCAGCCAGCTCGATTTCGATTTTACCGTTGAAGCCGATCGGCTCGTCAAATTGTGAAATCTGGTAGGCTTTGGGATTATCGGGGTAGAAATAATTTTTGCGGTCAAAGTGCATGCGCTGGTGGATGTCCATCTTGAGCGCTAGAGCCGCTTTAATACCAGATTCAATGACGCCCTTGTTCATAATCGGCAGCACGCCCGGCAGTCCCCAGTCAATCAGGTTGGTGCTGGTATTGGGCTCTTGACCACCGTAGGGTGTAGGCCCAGGGCTGAAAATCTTGGAGTTGGTATTCAATTCAACGTGGACTTCAAGTCCAATCACTGTTTCAAAATTCATATTACTTTATTTGCCCTCCTTGAAGATTACCGGCTTCTCTTTATGGAAATCAGTTGCCTGCTCAAAAGCTTCAGCTGCTTGGAAGAGCGTCTCCTCATCAAACGGTTTCGCCACCAGCTGCAGACCAATCGGCATGCCGTCCACAAATCCAGCTGGCACTGAAATACCTGGAAGGCCAGCTAAGTTAACAGGAATCGTCATCATATCGCCGCGATACATGGTCAGAGGGTCATGATTCAGCGTACCCAGCTTGTAAGCTGGCGTCGGCGCTGTGGGACCTAGAATCAAATCGTGATCGGCAAATACCTTCTTAAAATCATTGATGACCAGCGTGCGCACTTGTCCCGCCTTCTTGAAATAAGCATCATAATAACCCGCACTCAGACTATAAGTCCCGAGCATGATCCGGCGCTTCACTTCCTCGCCGAAGCCTTCGCTGCGTGACTTGACATAGACATCATCCAAATTGGCAATATCGTCGGCACGATAACCATAACGAATACCATCAAAACGCTGCAAGTTAGAGCTGGCCTCACTTGATGCCACAATGTAATAAACAGCCACAGCATATTTACTGTGCGGCAGCGACACTTCATCAATAATGGCGCCCTGCGCCTCAAGCACTTTGGCTGCTGCCAAAATCTGTGCCTTAACCGCAGGATCAACACCTTCGCCCAGCTGCTCCTTGGCAATACCGATACGCAGGTCTTTGATGGACTGGCCAATTTTTGAAGTGAAATCAGTCTGCGGCAAATCTGCAGAGGTACTGTCGTGTGTGCCGTCAAAACCAGTGATGACATTCAGCATTTGTGCAGACTCGCGCACAGTCGGCGCGAAAGGCCCAATCTGATCAAATGAAGAGCCGAAGGCAATCAAGCCGAAACGTGACACACGGCCATAAGTCGGTTTCATGCCCACGATGCCGGAAAATGCGGCTGGCTGACGAATCGAGCCGCCAGTATCTGAACCCAAGGAAAGACGTACCTGCCCAGAAGCCACAGCAGAAGCCGAGC
>JAITVN010000056.1 GCA_031285775.1 Streptococcaceae bacterium
CGGACTTTGTACGGACTTTATTGTTTTTCTGTACCCACTCTAGAATGAGGCGCACTGCGCCTCCCCCCATAAAATGGGGACAGATTCCCCTTATGCTCTTTACAGAAATCATCAAAATCGGAGATTTTCACTTGAAAATCAGGCAAAAATCTACAAAATAGTTTTATCAAAAATTAGGAGGTAATTTGGCACAAATCAAAATTCGCAACTTTCCAGAGGAAAAAATACTGACTTTAGATGCAATGGCACGAAAAGAGAACCTCTCACGTGAAACTTTTCTGCGTCTGCGCATTGAGAAAATTTGTGATGAAGAAATTTACTTTGAGCGTGAAAAAAAGTTCAAAAAAATCGTCAATTCAGTTACAGAAATCATTTCAAGAAATTCTGAAATCCTATCTAAAATTATGGAGGAAATGAATGGAAACTATAGAAATTAAAATCCGCAATGTAGATGCGGACGTTATCGCAAAAATTGATCGTTTGGCAAGCCAAAAAGATCAGTCGCGCGAAGAATTTATCCGTCGGCTGCTGCGACGATTTACAGACACGTCTTTCATGCAGGATATTGTTGATCAAGTAGAAGTGGAGAAACTTTTGCTTGACGTCGCAAATCATATTCACGAACAAAATAAAGAATTGGAGAGAATGCTGAATGAGCAAAAATGACAACGGAAAAAGAATCAGTATTGATATTTTTCAAGATCGTGATCCAGAGCTTTTTGAGTATTTTTCAAACGGTCAAACCATCAAGCTGCTGCGAGAAAAATTTCAGGAGTCAGAAGAATTAAAATCAAAAATTTCAACCTTTGAAGATTATGTTTTAAAGCAGAGAAGTGACCTCGTCGGAATAAAATTATCGTCCCGACAAGCGCAGAAAAATACGGACATGTTACTAGGTATTGTGAATACCTATCTGTTTACTCAAGAAAATCTTCGCCCAGTTTCCCCTCAAGAAAAGAAGCATCCACTGCTGGCATTTTTTGATACTGAACATCGAAATATGCTTGATGATGTTGCGCAAAGAAGGGTTTATAGCGATAAACCGAAAAGCCAAGCAGGAAGTCCAGAACAAGAAAAAAAAGACTATCAAAGTCCATTTTAGGTAAGATCTCACTTGACAAAGAATATCCTATATGCTATCATAAGGTATGAATAAACCTGAATTCGATTGGGACGATGAATTCGGAAACTTCTTGATTTCCCTTCCCAAAAAAGATAGAGCTGTTCTCTTAGATTTGATTGATCGTGTTGAAACTGTTGGATTAGTAAGTGCAGGTAAAGTGGGGTGGGTAAAATCCATCACAAATGAAAAAAATCTGTACGAACTTCGTTCTAAACTAGGTTCAAACATTCAACGTGGTTTCTATTTCAACGTTGAAAAAGAAACCTATTTCATTACCCATGGTTTCACAAAGAAGACTCAAAAAACTCCCTCCCGTGAAATTGAGAAGGCCAAACGAATCAGAAATAGATATTTGGAGGATAAACAAAATGGCAAAATCTAAAGCAAAAAAAATGTTGGATGAGATGTTGGAAAACGATGCTGAGCTTAAACAGTTTATTGATGTGTATAATGAACGTCTTGATGCCGCGCTTGCACTTGTTCAACTAAGAGAAGAGGAAGGGCTGTCTCAAAGAGCGCTTGCTGAAAAGGCTGGTAAAACTCAAGCTACGATTGCTCGTATTGAAAATGGAAACATGAACCCAACCTTTAAAATGATGAATGAGATTGCTGCTGGAGTTGGGAAAAAAGTCAAAATTGAGTTTGTTAAGGCTTGAGGACTTTTGATTTTTGACCATGTTAACCAGAACAAAAAGGACTTTGTCATAAATGACAAAGTCCTTTTTTGCTATTATCAGAAAGAGGATTTATTGAAAAAATTACCTGGCGTCGTATACAAAATGAAATTTGTATCCTCGCGGAATAATAAATACAGTTCATATTTGAACTACATGGACCGTGACGAAGCGGTCCGAGCGGAGCACTACAAAGAGTTCAATTTTGCATTTGACGATGCAAAAAAGACAGACTTAGCGACTTACAATGATTACATGGGAAGGCCACAAGCAGCCAGTGGTCTTTTTTCTTTGGCCAGCGATAATTTGACGGAAGAAGAAGTCAAGATTCTGAAAGGTCAATTTGTCAGGGCACAGAAAAATAAAAGCCTGATGTGGCAGGACGTCATCTCTTTTGATAACGTCTTTCTTGAAAAGTATGGCTTGTATGACAACCAGACTGGAAAATTGGATGACGTTAAATTGAAACAGGCAGCCAGAGTGGCAGTATCAGATATGCTTGAGCGCGAAGGAATGAGTGAATCGGCGGTATGGTCAGGAGCTATCCACTACAATACGGACAACATTCATATTCACGTGGCTATTGTCGAACCTGAGCCCACAAGACCAATGAAAATGGTTACGATTAAGGACGGAATTAATGCTGGAAAAACTTATAGGGACTATGTTGGTAATCGAACAAAGACAGCTGGCAGACAAAGCTCCTATGAGCGTTTTAAAAGTCTGGTTCTAAGCAATATCATTGACAATTCCAAGAAAACAGAGGCTATTTCCAGACTGCAGCGTGAAGTGATGACTTCCAAAAACATCTCATTTGTCGGTTTATTTGCCTTTCAAACGCACCGAGATTACATGAACATTTTCAGAGCTTTGCCCAACAATAAACGGCTTTGGCGTTATCGAAACGCTGGAATTGACCCTGTCCGACCACAAATAAAAGAATTTCTTGATAAATATATTGAGAAGAATTACTCAAAAGAGTTTAAGCAGTATAATCAGCTTCTAGATGAGCAGGTTGAGTATTATCGTGATGCGTATGGAGATTCTCGAGCAGACGACTACAAGGGTAATAAGCTTTACGGTAGAGATGGGCTCTACACTCATTTAGGTAATGAGCTCCTCAAGGAAATGAACAATTTTGACAATGACTTGAAAGAAAAGTATGGTATCAAAGCTTACGGAAAAGTTGATATTGATAACTTACCAAAGTCAAAATCTATCTTCGCTCCAAAGCAGAACTATTCTGTCGACCGAGCAATAAAGAAAATTTTTGAAAAGACCTGGGAAGAGAAAAATCGAGAGTTTGAAGCAGAAGAGTTCCAGCACGAACTCGAAGAAGAAAAGGAAGGCTATGAAATTTAAAAAAGCCCGAGTTCATCGAGCTTCTAAGCAAGTTTTTCAATGATAGCCTCCGTCAAAGTCTGAGAAAAATTAATCCTATTCTTCTTGGCAGCCTTATCTGCCCACATCGGAATCGAGAGGGTCTTTTTTACCAACCGTCCCTGTTCAACATAATCGGTCAAATCCGCTGTTACTAGGCTGACGAAAGATTTCTTTTTATCATACTTAAAATCGAAGTCGTCATCATCTTTGAACGGATTATTCTCTTCAAGCGAAAGGTCGTTAAGATAGCTTACCACAGGAAGATGTTCTCCCTTATCGCCGTAATCCGCCGCAGCAATCCCTAACCAGTCACTGGCCATCATCATTGCGTCATTTACCGACTCGCCTGACGTTGCGCCGTATCCGAAATCTGGGAAAAAATGGAGTAAACGGCTGATATTCCCTCGCTGTCATCATAATAGAAAAGCGCTGGATAAGTTACATTTAGCATTGTTATACCTCCTAAAAATCGGCAGGACCTATGTCAGTCCCGCCTGTTTCAAGGTAGCTCTCTCGGTTCCTCTGGGCAGTTCTCCGTGCGGAATTTCAATCGGTCTGAATAATCCGCCCTTTGTCATTTTGACATGAGACCCTTTACCCTGACTTTTGGCCTTGCGGAAGCCATTTTTGGAAAGAAGTTTAACCATCTCTCTTTGTGTCATTGGCATGAAAGCATTTCCACCTGACACAATTATTGTATCACGTGATATACGTATTATCAAGGTATAATACGTATTCTTTATTAAAAAGCAAAGGAAACTATGAATAATCAACAACTTAGAGCTTTATATGACACAACACTTAATAAAATACTCTCAACAACAGACAATCTACATGACTTTTTGGTTCAGAACAGTAGATTTCTTGACTATTCCTTTACAGATATTGTGACAATTTACGGACAAAATCCCCATGCGTCCATTCTGAAAACTTTTCAAGAGTGGAAGGATGAGGGATCGTGTCTTCTGAAGGGCGAAAAAGCTATTCAGGTGCTAAACGATTTCAACAATCGTCTAAGTCGCAGAACATCCTACTTTGACATTACGCAGCTGGTTCACAAGCCTGCTGTTATTCCAGAAACTGAACTTAGTCCGAATGACCTTCGGGCTTTTTTGTTGCGCCAGGAATGGGCGTATAATCCACAGATTACTGACCTAGATAACTATACGAAATATTTATCAGAATTGTCATCAGATACCCTGACACATTTTTCGCATCTGAATGAGCCTGAGAAACTGATTGTTCCAGAGATTGCTGAGTTTAACCTGATGGTGCGTTTCAACTTATTCTCAGATGATGAACTTCATGCGCAGTCAGCAAAAATATATGGATTACTTACACGTCCAGAAATTCGACCTGACAGAACTCTTTTGATTGCAAACAATCTGGCGAATCGTCAAGTTGAATTGTTCAATTCAGACTATAGCCTCAAGGCAGAAACTGCTACAAGTAGCAATGTAGCAAATGCTACAAATGAGGAATCAGAAAACCTGTCAAGCGGTATTGCAGAAGAGATAACAGAGATTCCATATTTAGAAAATGCTACAAGTAGCAATGTAGCATTAAACAGTGAAATAGAGGAAAGTCAGCCAGAAGACAAAGCTGAAGAATTTCTAGAATTTGTCAGGTCTTCACTGAATCTTGACTCCGAGATTTTTAATGTCATTAGCGATTACTTCAGAGGTATTCTGCTTGTAAAAG
>JAITVN010000063.1 GCA_031285775.1 Streptococcaceae bacterium
AACCAGCTGGAGGGAGCTTACGACGTAGACGGAAAAGGCTTGTCTATTGCGGACGCCATGCCAGGAGGCAAAGAGAGATTCAAAGTCTTGGCTGACCCCGATTTCAACTTTGATATCAATCCAGACAAATATGTCTATCCTAATCATGAGGGTATTGATTTTTACCACCGATACAAAGAAGACATTGCTATGTTTGCTGAGATGGGCTTCAAAGTCTATCGTTTCTCAGTCGCCTGGTCCCGCGTCTTTCCGCAGGGAGACGAGCTTGATCCCAATGAGGCGGGGCTGGAATTCTATGATGCGGTCATCGAAGAATGCTTGAAATATAACATTCAGCCTGTCATCACTATTTCCCACTATGAAATGCCTTTGAACTTGGCAAAGAAATACGGCGGCTGGAAAAATCGCCAGCTCATTGACTTTTACGTGCGTTTTGCGGATGTTGTTCTGAGCAGGTACCACAAGCAAGTCAAATATTGGATGACCTTTAATGAAATCAATTCTGCCTTGCACTTCCCCGCTTTAAGCATGGGTCTCGTTCCGAGCAATGGTTCAGAAAAACCTGAGAACATCTTCCAAGCCTGGCACAACCAGTTCCTAGCCAGCAGTGAAGCCGTGAAAATCGCGCACGAATTGGATCCAGATTTGCAAGTCGGCTGCATGGTCATTTACGCTACCACCTACGCCTTTGATGCAAACCCTGTCAATCAGGAAGCCGCCATGCTGCGGAATCAGGAGTTCAACCAGTTTTGCGCTGACGTTCAAGCGCGCGGCGAATACCCGGCATTTACCCGCCGAATGATGGCAGAGCGTGGAGTGGCTTGGGAAGATTTGGACATCCGCGCCGAAGATTTGGCACTGTTGAAAAAATATCCTGTGGATTACCTGGCTTTCAGCTATTACATGTCCTCTGTGGAAGACAAAACTAACAGTTCAGGCAATGAAGTCATTGGCAATCTGATGGGCGGCGTAAAGAATCCATTCCTCAAAGCCAGCGATTGGGGCTGGCAGATTGACCCGACAGGTCTCAGGATTGCGTTGAACGAGCTCTACAACCGCTACCAGAAACCAGTTTTCATCGTCGAAAACGGCATCGGCGGTCACGACAAGCCTGAAGCGGACGGCAGCATCAACGACGACTATCACATTGCCTACCTGGATGCGCACGTCAAAGCCATGGCTCAGGCACTTGAAGACGGCGTAGATCTGATGGGCTACACGCCCTGGGGCTGCATTGATTTGGTCAGCGCCTCGACCGGGGAAATGAGCAAGCGATACGGTTTTATTTATGTTGACCTTGATGACCAAGGAAAAGGAACGCTTGACAGGAGCAGGAAAAAATCATTTTACTGGTACAAAGATTTGATTGAAAGAAATAGTGTTGAGATGGAAATTGAAGCTTCCAATTAGTGTCATTCAAAGAGAGGATTCACAAAATGGCAGACAAAATAATTGCATTAGCGTGTGCAGCAGGCATGTCCACCTCCTTGATAGTTAAGAAAATGCAGGATGCAGCCAAAGCAGCAGGTAAAGATTATGAAATCTTTGCGAAAGCTACTTCTGAAGCAGAGAAACTACTTTTTGCAGAACCTAAGCCAGACCTGCTCTTGCTGGGGCCACAAGTCGCCTATCAAAAAGCAAGTTTAAAGAAAAAAGCCGACCTTGCCGGTGTACCGCTTGATGTTATCAACATGCAGGACTACGGTATGATGCGAGGCGACAAAGTTCTCGCTCAGGCTGAAAAGCTGATGGGCCTGTAAAAGAAGAAAAATGATTAGGCATTTGATCGTCTAATCATTTTTTATCAAGCTTAATCGTTAATTCTCCTGAGGATTCACAAAATCCTCAATATACTTCTCATAATCCGCCTGCAGCTGTGCTTTAATCTTCTGGTAATCCGTCTCAGTAAAACGCGCCTGCGTCATTTTTGCCACATAGAAAGGCTGGTGCAGCTCCTCGCGAATGCGCGCCTCAAGCTCTGTCCTGGTCATTACGAAATCTTCTGTCATAAAATGTCTTCCCTCCTTTAAAATGCGGACATCTGTTGCCATTATATCATTTTTGCTCATGAAAAAAGACAAAATTTAGTAAGTAGATTTCATCTTTTTCCTCAAACTTATTTCAGCAAGCCGCGTTCCCTGTACCAGACATCAGGTGTCCAATTCCATGCGCGTCCATCTTTTTCTAGTAAATCAAATGCAACCTGAGGTCCCATTGTTCCAGCAGCGTATTCGGGCAGCGGCGATTTATCCGCATCCCAGGCTTCGCGAATCACGTCAATTAGCTCCCATGCACGTTTTGCTTCTTCCCAGTGTGAGAAATTCATGCCGTTACCGTTCAAGACGTCAAGGAAGAGCGTCTCATAGGCTTCTGGCGAATTGCCCAAATACTCCGTATCATGACGGAATGACAGGCGCAAGGGCTCAATCTCAAATCCAGAACCAGCAGCTTTACCGTTGACAGACAAGCTAAAGCCTTCAGTCGGTTGGATGTAAATGGTCAGAACATTTTGCTCGGCATTGTCAAAAAGAGAACCTGGATCTTTTTTGAAGACAACATTAATGCGCGTGCCTTTTTCTGTCATACGTTTACCAGTACGTACATAAAATGGGACATGTGCCCAGCGCTCATTATCAATCAGAAATTTTCCAGCTGCAAAAGTTTCTGTGCGTGAATCAGGGGCGACATTGGGCTCAGAGCGGTAGCTGATAAAGTCCTGGCCGTCAAGCTCTCCTGCAGTATATTGCCCGCGAACGAACTTCTGCAAAGCTTCTTCGTGACTGTACTTGCGAATTGCCTGAAGCGCCTTGACTTTCTCCCGCAAAATCGATGCTTCGTCGAACTTGGCAGGCTTCTCCATAACCAGCAGCGATAAAACTTGCAGCACATGATTTTGAATCATGTCTTTTAGAGCACCAGAATGGTCATAATAACCACCGCGTTCTTCAACCCCGACAGCTTCAGCAAAAGTAATCTGGATATTGTCAATGTACTGGCGATTCCAAACCGCTTCAAAAATCGGGTTGGCAAAGCGAACCGCAGAAACTGACTGAATCATTTCTTTACCGAGATAATGATCGATGCGGAAGATCTGATCCTCACGGAAGACTTTCTGAAGCGCGTCATTGAGTTCAGTGGCAGTTTTCAAGCTCTCGCCGAATGGTTTTTCGATGACAATGCGCTCAAAACCTGCTCCTGTTAAGATATGCTCTGATTTTAAGTGCTCAGCAATCGTGCCGAAAAACTGCGGCGCCATAGCCAAAAAGAACACCTGGTTGCCTAATGTCTCATATTTTTTAGACAGTTTTTCACCCAGATTCTTCAGCGTGACATAATGCGATGCATCATTGACATCGTGGCTTTGGTAGTAGAAGTGACGCGCGAAATTCTCTGCCTGACGCTTATCATTGGCTAAATCTGCAATTGACTCAAGCACCACCTCGCGATAATGTTCGTCTGTCCAGGGACGGCGAGCTGTCCCGATAACAGCAAAATGCTCAGCCAGCTGACCGCGCTTGTATAAACGAAAAAGTGAGGGGTAGAGCTTGCGGCTGGCAAGGTCGCCAGTTGCCCCGAATATTGTGAATAAGACATGTTTTTCCATATTTTCAATTATAGCACACCAGAGAATTGAAGCGCTGAATCTGAATCATCATTTTTGTTTTATTTATGTACACTTACAAAGTGTCCAAAATCACGTTTTCCTTTGATTCTTTGTCTGAAAATGATAAAATAGACTTGTAGAGAGACACAAAAAGACCGTGTGCGTCAACACACGGTGTGTTCAAAATCCTCTGCGATTGGGATGCGCTAGGTTACTAGCGCTTTTTACGTTCGTGAATCAACGATTCAATTTCAAGAAGAAACCAAACGAGCTCTATGATATCAAGAACAGAATTCAAGAAATCAGAGATATTCACTGAATAACCTTTCGCAAAGGAGTTGACAATCGCCATATTACTGTACCTCCTTTTGTCTAGAATTTGGTGAAGGCAGTTCGCAAAGCGATTTGAACACAGGAATTTTCTTCCTTACAAGTTAATACGCATTTTGTTTTAATTTGTCGCAAGAAAATCAAGGAAATCGAAAAAGCGGAAGTTCTGAAACAATTATTTAGTTCAGATCTTTGTTATTCTCCAGCTAAAGTGTTAACATTTTTAATGAGCATTACAATATTATGGCATTATGATTGGAGGGAAACTATGTCAGAAAAAATACCAGCAGGTGTGGCTGCTGTAAAAGTACTAGAAAACTGGGGCGTAAAGAATATTTACGGGATTCCTGGCGGCTCAATTAACTCATTGATGGATGCGCTGCTTTCTGAGAAAGATCGAATTCATTATGTTCAGGTGCGTCATGAAGAAGTCGGCGCAATGGCTGCTTCAATGCATGCCAAGATGACAGGGCATATTGGTGTCTGCTTTGGATCAGCAGGCCCTGGCGGAACACATTTGATGAATGGCCTTTACGATGCGCGTGAAGATAAGGTGCCGGTTCTTGCACTGATTGGACAGTCTGCAACTGCTTCAATGAACATGGACACTTTCCAGGAAATGAACGAAGATCCTATTTATGCAGATGTTGCCGTTTATCATCGTGTGGCCATGACAGCGGATCAGCTGCCCCATTTGATTGATGAAGGCATTCGCCGTGCATACAGAAATCATGGCGTGTCTGTGATTCAGCTGCCAGTTGACTTGGGCTGGAAAGAGATTGATTCAGCTGACTGGTTTGATGCCAGCAAGGATTATCAGCAGCCAGTGTTAGCTGATCCTAGCGATGCTGAAATTGACAAAGCCCTTGAAATTCTTGTGAATGCAGAGCGACCTATTATTTTTGCAGGTATTGGTCTACGCGGTGCTGGTGATGAGCTGGTTAAACTTTCTAAAGCTTTGAAGGCGCCAATAATGGTTTCTGCACTGGCAGTCGACATTATTGACGGAGAATATGAAGGCTTCATGGGATCCTTCGGTCGTGTGGCACGTAAGCCAGCCAATGAGGCGATTGCGCATGCGGATACAGTTTTGATGCTGGGAACAAATCAGCCTTTCATCGAAGTTGCACATATGTACAGTGGTGTAAAGCACATTATTCAGGTTGATGTTGATCCAGCAATGCTTGGAAAACGTCAGCGCACTGAACTTGCAATTCTTGCAGACGGTAAAAAAGTTGTCTCTGCACTTAATAAAAAGCTTGCACCGCAGCCAGAGTCTGCCTGGTGGCGTGCCAATGTCAAGAACATTGCCAACTGGAATGCGTATGTGAAACATCTAGAAGAGAGCACAGAAGCTCCTCTAACCTATTATCAGGCTTACAATGCGGTCAATCACGCAGCGACAAAGGATGCCATCTTCTCAATTGATGTCGGCGATGTCACCATGATTTCAGCGCGTCACTTACGACTCGGAAAAGGACAGATGTGGCGGACTTCCGGACTCTTTGCATCAATGGGAATTGGCCTTCCAGGTTCAATTACTGCAAAGCTTGATTTCCCTGATCGTCAAGTCTGGTCACTTTCAGGCGACGGCGGCTTCTCGATGGTCATGCAGGATTTGGTCACACAAGCCAAAGAAAAACTGGGCATCATCAATGTTGTCTTCTCAAACGATAGCTTCGGATTCATCAAAGATGAGCAGGAAGGAACCAACAAGGGCTTCTATGGTATCGAACTGCAGGGTATTGATTTTGCAAAGATTGCAGAAGCTATGGGTGCTAAAGGATACACAGCGACAAAGCAGTCAGAACTTGAAGGGATTTTTGCCAAAGCGGTTGAAGACGTCAAAAAGGGAGTTCCAGTTGTCATTGACGTGAAAATCAGCAATGAGAGCCCATTGCCGACAATGACAATGGAACTTGATCCTGACAAATTCAGCAGCGAGCAGATTGCTGCGTTCAAGAAACGTTATCACGCAGAGGGACTTGTACCATTCAGTCAATATTTGAAAGAAGAGGGCTTGGAGAATACGGGAACTAAACTGGTTGACGGCGGATTCTAACCTTTTATATGTCTGATAAGTGAAAAACAAAAACCGAAATCTCATACAAGAAATTTCGGTTTTTGTTTTCCTCAACTATTTTTAATGCATTAAGGAATAAAAAACGATAAAAAGCATCACTACATTAGTCAGAACAGGTATTATCCAAACGTACAAAGAAAAAAGTGTATTTCTGTATTTTACCATGTAACAATAAACATGCAGAGCGGCAAAGAAAACGAGAAGTCCAAAGGTCGCAAACGGTTTTGGCATCATTCCATTGGCGTTTCCTGCAAAGTCAAAATGGATCGCGATTTGCTCGGGAAGTGCCTGATAAAAAATGAGAATCGGAATAATGGGAATGAGGGTTATTGCTAGGCTTATGAGGAATTTTCTGTCCATGTTCTTCTTTTCCAGCGACTTTCTATTAAATCGGGATCAGCATGCCAGAAGCTAGTAAGCAGACACAGAGCGCTTCAGTGCATAGAGGTCGCTTTCCCCTTCGGGGGGGTGAATTTCTACACAGGGCTAAAGCCATAGCAATTTCTAGAAGCTGAAGCTTCTGAAATTATTTATGGCCTACGGCCACTGCTGTCCATTCTCGCTTCTTAACGGGCATGCTTCACACCTTCTATTTAATCGGGATCAGCATGCCAGAAGCTAGGAAATTAGATGAATTGAGAACCTGCCTAAGGGCAGAACCTCAATTCCCTAAATTTCTACGCTTCTTAACGGGCAGACTTCACACCTTCTATTTGTCTTCGTAAATAAATTGTTTCCCACGGAAGAGCGAGACGACTGCGGCAATCAGTGAGATGGCAGCGGATATCCAGAAGGCCAGCTGCAGGCTTGACATGACTGCAGGTGCAATGATATTAGGGAAGAAAGTCTTGCTGACCAGCAGTGTCTGTGTAGCTTTTGGCAGCGTGTGCATGATACTGGCCGGAACCATTTGCTGCATAGGATTGTAGCCAAGAAATGCGGCAAATAAAGCAGAAGTCGGCGGCATTTCAGAGATTTTTTGGGCAATCTTTGCAGGCACGCCCGCATGCATCAGACCGGCGTTCAAGGTAGCGGGTAATTTAGTAGAAAGGCCTGCGATGATGATGGTGAAATAAAAAGCCATTGACAATGAAGTCCCAGTGTTCTGGAAGGTGGATCGCATACCTGATGCGACGCCGCGGAATTCAGCAGGAACCGAATTCATGACGGCACTTGTATTAGGTGCGGCAAACATTCCCATGCCGAGTCCAAGAAGTATCAGGATGAAGAAAAGCCAAATGTAGTCAAAGTTGACAGGCAGGAAATTCAACAGAACGAAGCCTATCGTGGACAGAGCCATGCCGCCGGTTGCGAATTCACGCGCGCCGTAACGGTCAGACAGCTTTCCGCAAAGGGGACCCATGATAAAGAAGCCTGCCATCATGGGGAACATATAAATACCCGCCCAAAGGGGTGTCTGTTCGAAATTGTAGCCGTGCAGAGGCAGCCAAATGCCCTGCAGCCAGATGATAAGGATGAAATTCAGTCCGCCGCGCGCAATGGAAGAAAGAAAGAGTGAAATATTTCCCGCTGCAAAAGCGCGAATTTTGAAGAGCTGCAGATGGAACATAGGTGATTGCACCCGCATTTCGATAAATACAAAGGCAATCATGAGGATAATGCCTGGAATCATCAAGGTCCAGAGTTTAAAGCTTCCCCAGCCCATGACGGAAGTTTTTGTCGGCATAATACCGATAGTAAACGCGATGAGAATCAGGACAAGTCCTGCGGCAAAAGTAATATTGCCCCACCAGTCGATTTTCTTTGATTTGTCAGGCTGTGTCTGTTCTTTAAGCTTGAGATAGGCCCAGACAGTACCGAATAAGCCGACCGGCACATTGACCAGGAAGACGAGCCGCCAGTCAATTGCTGACAGTAAGCCGCCCAGAATCAGACCGATAAGGTTGCCGCCGACAGAGGAAATCTGGTTGAGCCCCATCGCCATGCCGCGCTCTTTCGGACCGAAAGCGTCAGTGATAATCGCCATTGAGTTTGAAAAGAGGAAACCTGCGCCGATCCCTTGCACCATTCGCATCACGATCATATATACAACATTTGAAGGTGTGAAAAAGAGTGCAATTGATGCAATCGTAAATACGGCAAAGCCCAGATTGTATAGCTTGACACGCCCATACATATCTGACAAGCGCCCAAAAGTGACCAGTAGTGTAGCGGTAACGACGTTAAATCCCATCAGCATCCAGAGCATGTAGTTTGCACCGGAAGTGGAGAGCGGGTCAACGTTTACCCCTCTGAAAATTGCCGGCAGAGAGATTAACATGATATTACCGGTAATTGATGCCATTAAAACACCAAGTGTCGTATTTGAGAGTGCAATCCATTTGTAATTGCCAGGCTTGCGATCACCGAATTTCTCATTATACTTTGCGTTTGCTTCGAGTAGTCTATTACTTGGTTTATTTGAATTCATTATTCTATAATATACCCCTCCTAAATTTAGTTTATATTTTATTATATAACATCATTATGGCTGAAAAAATAGATTATATACATTTTCTCAATTTTGTAGAAATAGTAAATGAGCATATCGTTTTGTGTCTACAAACGTAAATGATACAATTATTTTATGTTTACAACAGTAAACGATAGTTTGCTAAATATCTTACCACTATAAATCCAAGGCTAACACGACAAAAGGAGCAAGAAATATGACATCAACACAACATCACAGCAGTATTGACACCCTTGGCGGTATTCATCACGTGACCGCAATCACTTCCAGCGCTCAGAAAATCTACGATTTTTTTACCAACATCTTAGGCCTGAAGCTAGCCAAGGTAACCGTTAATCAGGATGACTACGAAACTTACCACCTATACTTTACAGATGAAGAAGGTCATGCCGGCACTGATATGACCTTCTTTGATTTTCCTGGTATTCCCAAGGGCCACCATGGTACAAACGAGATCAACCGCACCTCTTTCCGCGTCCCAAGCGATGCATCACTCCAATACTGGAAAATCCGCTTCAGCAAGGCAGAAGTCACGCACGGTAACATCTCTGAGCGTTTCGGCAAAAAGTATCTCGAGTTCGAAGACTTTGACGGACAGCGCTACCAGCTGATTTCTGACGAAAACGACAAGGGTGTCGCTTCCGGCCAGCCCTGGCAGCTTTCAAATGTGGCGCCTGAGCACGCCATCACAGGCCTTGGTCCCGTCTTCATCAAAGTATCCGAATCGCAAAACCTGAAAGCGATACTGGAAGAGGTTTTCGGCTTCCGCGAGAGTGCAGTGGAAGGCAGTATGACCCTCTTTGAGACGGCTGATGGGGGAAATGGCGCCTCGCTGATTGTTGAGCAGTCTGTAGATGAGGCCAGCTGGCAAGGTTTCGGCACTGTACACCATTTGGCATTACGTACGAAAACGCCTGAAACCCTGAAAGAATGGATTAATCGCATCGAGAATTACCGTCTTCCAGACTCAGGCCTTGTAGACCGTTTCTATTTCTCAAGCGAATACGTCCGAGTAGCACCTGGCGTTTTATTTGAAATCGCTACCGACAGTCCTGGCATTGGCGCGCTGGATATGGCAATGTCATCTGGACAAGTAGACAGCTATGAAGAAGCCTTGATGCTCTCCGGTTTCTGGGTTGATGAAGCAAAGGATAAGGCAGGACTAGATTTGAGCCTTCCGCCGCATCTTTTTCCAGGCGATGAAGCTACAAAAGCCGCTGCAGCAGCCCGCCTGCGCCCCTTAGATACCACAGATTCCCAACGTGACCGCAGACAAGACGAACTCTGGACGATGAAAAAAGTCATCGATCAAGTGGTCAAAGAAAGTGTTTATCAATAGATGAAAAGCTATAAAGTAAGTGAATTATCAGAACAGGATGTCTACAAGCTTTTATCAGGCACAGTTGTTCCGCGTCCGATTGCTTGGCTGACCACACAGGACATGACTGGGCTTGTCAATGCTGCGCCCTTTAGCTTTTTCAATGTTGTGTCATCAGATCCCGCGATTGTCTCGATTTCTATGACGGACATGAAAGATTCTGCGCGAAATCTGCTCGCAACAGGCGAGGGCGTGATTCATCTGGTCAATCCAGACAATCTGCACGTGATGAATCAGACCGCTGCAGCATTGCCCGCTGACGAAAGTGAAGTGCAGAAATTTGACCTGACCATGAAACCATCCGAAATGGTTGATGTTCCTGGAATTGAAAATGCGCGTGTAAGGCTTGAGGTCAAACTTTACCAGCATATTCCGGTCGGCCGAAGCCATCTGATGCTGTTGAAAGTGGTCAATTTTGTTTTTGCAGATGAAGCAGTCGTCAATCCTGAGAATTTTCATATAGACGCAAAAAGGCTCAATCCGATGGCTCGTCTGGCAGGAAATGACTTTGCACGGCTCGGCGACACAATAGAGCTAAGGAGACCTGATTAAATGACACAATATCTTTATCGCTCGGGTGATCCAGAGCTTGCACCCGTTTTGCTGCTGCACAGTACAGGCGGTGATGAGACAGAACTGCTGCAGCTTGCTGAACTGCTGCTGCCGAATCATCCTGTGCTTGCGATTCGAGGCCGGGTCAACGAAAATGGCTACAACCGCTACTTTGAGCGTTATGCCGAAGGACAATTTAACCTAGCGTCGCTGGCCACAGAAACAGATTGGCTTTACGATGAATTGATTAAATTAGCTGCCAAATTTGAGTTGGACGTGACGCGGATGATTGTCATCGGCTACTCAAATGGTGCCAACATGGCGCTTCATATGTCCTTAGTAAAAGCTGTGAACTTCTCAACGATTCTCGCGCATCACGCCATGCAGCTCTCAGAAATTGCACCAATAAAAGCTGACCAGCTCAGTCAAACTGATATTTTTCTGACATATTGTCACAACGACCCCATTGTTTCAGATGATAATTTTAAACATCTTGTAGAAAATTTGCGTGCAGCTGGCGCAAATCCTATGCTGTACACTGAAAATACAGGACATCAGCTTTCAAATAATGAAATTTTCGGAGCGCAGAATTTTCTGCAGAAACTTGAAAAGAGTCATAACCACCCGTCAAACGGGTGGCTTGTACCACGGGTGTAACCCGTGCATACTCACTGCGCCTTAAGACGCTAGCCTTCACAAAAAGCGTTCAGGCTCATTGTGTTTGACGCTT
>JAITVN010000070.1 GCA_031285775.1 Streptococcaceae bacterium
AAACTACTTCAAGCTCGGAGACATGAAAACAGTGCTTTCCAGAATTGACAGTAAACTTCGCTCCAGAATCCGGGTTATCATCTGGAAACAATGGAAGAAGAACGCTAAGCGTATCCGAAACCTTGTTATTCTGGGAATTCCAGAAGAGGAGGCCAAAGGTTTGACCTACTGTCGTAAAGGCTATCGTTTCATTGCGAAGTCAAAAGTTGTTCACAGAGCGCTCTCAAATAAAAGATTAGAGCAAAGAGGAATCCCCTTTGCCCTATCTTATTATTTGAAAGTTCATACTGTAATATAAATTGAACCGCCGTATACCGAACGGTCCGTACGGTGGTGTGAGAGGGGCGGAGTATGAAAATGGTTCTTACTCCCCTCTACTCGATTATCAAAGAGTACATGACAAAAAACAATAAAAGGTATCATGCAAAGGTGACAAGGCATGATGGCCGGATAAAAATCAGTGAGGGCGGAAAGCCTTTTCCAAGAGGCGGTTTTATTCGATATATTGAGGTTTACCTGCCGTCCTCTTATCAGAATAACCTTCATGTGACTTCAACAAATGGGATTATTGACTTGACCCGCATAAACTTGGATTTATCTACCCTCCGTGTCGATAACACTTCGGGAACGGTGAAATTAGATAGAGCTGCCTGTTCTGATATTTATTTGTCTTCTACAAGAGGAGCATTAAAACTTGGGATGATTAAAGCGAGTCGAATTAGATTGGAAACAACCAGCGGATCGATTACTTGTGGTGAAGTAAACGGAAGGGTAACCTACAAATCCACTAGCGGCAATCTTGATGTGAAATCTGCCATCGGTTCCGGCAGTTATCGCGCCAATAATTCAGGTAAGCTGAATGTTGTATACACAGAGGTAACGGGTGATGTCTCTTTCTTCAATAAAAATGACAACATTAGAGTTATCTTGCCCGCCGACTTAAGTTTCAGTTTTGAAGCGACTACCAAAAATGGCTCAGTGTCTACCAACTTTCAGCAATCCCTAAAGGTCAAAGGCCGTACAACAAGCGGTATCGTAGGCATTGACCCTATCATAACCGTTAAAGTAGAAACAAAAAATGGGAATAGTGAGGTGAAGCAATGAAACGAATATTGCTTACAGAGGGAGCAAGTCTTACTGCACGTGAAACCATAACCGCACTAAGAAAAAGCGGTTATGAAATAGATATTTTATCTTCTAAAAGATTTCCTCTAACCGCATTTAGCAGGTGGAAACATAAAATTATTCTGACAGTCAATCCAAACGAAAATCCGGAACAGTATCTAAACCACATGTCAAATCTTTTGCAATCAGGAGAATATTTGGCTGTTATTCCAACTCATGAGCAAGCCTGGCTGCTGGCAGAGGGGAAAAAATTCCTGCCCCCAAACCCGCCTATCGCATTGGCTTCAACAAATGCGTTTCGGCAAGTACAAGGGAAAATTGCTTTTGTCGCTTTGGCGGATAGACTTGAAATTCCTGTACCGCGTTGGGAGCTTGTAAAAAAAGGTGTTCCTATCGGTATTTCATATCCCTACTGGATAAAATCAGACTATGGAACAGCCGGGCGCTCTGTATGCAAAGTTCGCAGCAGCGCAGAAAAAAACGATGCCATTCAACTACTTTCATCTGATGGGAGCCAACTCATGGCACAGGAACATATCAGCGGTCAATACGGACAAGTAGAAGCAGTATTTGCACATGGGAAAATAATTGCAGTACACACCACGATTCAGCGGGGTATCGGTGCAGGAGGTTCAGCGGCCGCAAGATTAAGCGTAGATTTTCCAGATACGAGAAAACATATAGAAAAAGTGGGCAGATACCTGAATTGGCATGGCTGCCTTACATTGGATTTTATATGCAACAATGAAAAGTTGTATTATATTGAGTGCAACCCACGCATGATTGAACCCGCCAATGCCGCAGAAGCCGGTGTCAATTTTGCTGAAATTCTTATAAATTTATCGTCTGGTAAATCTCTACCCGACAATGTGAGAGTTGGAAAAGCGGGAGTAAAAACACATAGCATAATGGCTCTATTACTTGGGATAGCAGAACAAACCGGGAGCAGAAAAAATATTATTGCAACATTGTGGAAATGTATAGCTTCTAGCGGCTTGTTTGAAAAAAGTGCAGAGGTGCTGACACCAGTACGCAAAGACCCTTTGAGCTTAATCCCCTTTGTAGTAACAACATTTGGATTACTGATAAGCCCTAAGAAGGTGAATGAAATAATTACAAAGTCAGTTAAGAGCTATAGTGTTCAGTTAAAGACAATTCGAGCAATTGCCGAATAATTCATATGGTACGCCTTGGCAAAGACCATTACTGACTTCGAGGCAAACAGTGCCGAAGTAAAAATTCTCGAATGCTTTTCTAATGAATTAAGGAAAATTAGGCAAAGTCAGCGTAATTTAGTGTACAATAGAAAATGAGGAATAGAATGCCTGACAAAATGGAGGAGATTTTGGTGCTGATTAGAAAAGCCAGAATTGAAGAAACGCAAGAAATAACTGATGTGTTGAATGTCGTGACTCAAGATTTGCTCAGGAAGAATATTCATCAATGGACACAACCTTGGAACGAATCAGAAATTATTGCGGAAATTAATCAGGAACAGCTTTATGTTCTAGAAAATGAGAATAAAATTCTAGGTACTTTTGCGATAAAGGAAAAATCTTGTCTTTCAAGTCTGGATCTGACTAATGGTTCGTATTATCTCTATCAGATTGCGATTTTGCCTATCTGTCAGGGGAACGGTCTTGGCGGAGAAATCTTGAAATTTGCTGAGAGACATTTTGAGAAAGTTTATTTGGATTGTTGGGCGGGGAATGCTAAGCTAAAGGATTTCTATAGTCAGAATGGCTGGGATTATTTAGGAGATTTCCCTGAAAATGATTATTTTATCAGTGTCTTTATGAATGAAAGATAGCTCATCATTATCCAGATGATGGAAAGCCCAGATAATAAAGTTTTCTTGTGTTTTCAAAGGATTTTCCAAGCTTGACTTTTCTTGTCGAAGTGATACAATGGTATTACTTAAGAATGAAAAGGAGAACTTGAAATGGCTGTTATCACGATGAAAGTGTCTGAACAAGACAAAGCTTTCTTTAAAGCAATGGCAAAGTTTGAAGGGGTTTCCTTGTCTGAAATGATAAGAAGCAAAACGTTGAGCGCCCTTGAAGATGAATATGACGCAAGAGTTGCAGATGAATCGTTGGAGGAGTATAAGGCCTACCTCGCTGACGGCGGGCAAGTTCTATCCTGGAAAGACATGATAGATGAGTTGGGGCTTGCTGAGTGAATAAAGAAAATCTTAGTCACCAACTTGTTCCTACACCCAGATTTATCAAGCAGTTTAGTAAATTTGATAAGTTTATACAAAGAAAGATTCAAAAATATATGGAAGCCGTCGTGAAAGTGGGTGCCAATCCTCGCGCAAAGGGTAAAGGCTTGACTGCTAATCATTCGGGTCTTTGGCGTTATCGAATCGGAGATTATCGTGTGACTGTTGATATAGATGATGACCAGTTGATCGTGTTGGCTCTGGAAACTGCTCATCGTAAAGATGTTTATAGGAACTAAAAAAGCTGAGTTATTTCCAGCTTTTTCTTTTATGAAAACAGAGACATTATCAAGGAGAAAATCAGCATGAACAAGCTCATCCCATTAAAAATAAAGTGAGTCAAAATACTCTGCCAAATATTTTTACTGAAGTAGTAAATCAGTCCAAAGTAAGCGCCGATGACCATATAAGGCACCATCTGCAGTATTTGTCCGTTGAAATTAACCCAGTGAATCAGCCCGAATAAAAGACTTTGCAGCAGCCACAAGCACCAGAAAATCGCAGGTTTAGCACTCGCTCTGAACTTCATAAAAAGCAAATGCCGAAAAACAATTTCCTCAGTGAATGGCGCAAGCAGTGCAGGAATCATTGACCAGAAAAGAGAGCCGAAAACCTCAAGCATCGAGAGCTTATCAGCCTTTACAGCATTTAATCCTAATCCATCTCGAACAAGCGTCAGCAGAATTTGCGCAATGACAACAAATAAGATGGCCAGCAGAAGCTTCAACCAAAAACGCTTCCGAAAGATCTGCCACTGCTCAGCCAGAAAATGCCGATTCAACAGAATTACTGCCAGAAAACCGAATAAAAAGAGCAGCACATTGGTAACAGAAAAGGCAGTTTCCCGCCCTTTCAAAAGCGGTGAAATCAGAAGATTTCCGATGAGCAGTTCGGCGGGGATGATAGCAAGCGTCAACCACTCATTTCTACGATAGATATTCATGTAGAAATTGTATCAAAAGTCATTGCTTACATGCTATAAAGTGCTTAAGTGCTATTAATAGTAAGTGTACACTCTGTCAAAAATGTAAAATCTAGGGTAAAAGAAAACTCCTCTCGAAACAGTAACGCCGCCTTTGGCGATGAATCTTTTGAACTAGCAAGTGGCAAAGCAAGAAGCAGCCTCCCTGTATAATAATTATATCGATTGATCAAAAGAGTTCTCAACAAAAAAGCCGAAATGCCTGGTTTGAAATTTCGGTTTTTTCAGGTCTCAAAACCCGAGCCTTATTTTAATGGCCGTTGGCTTTACGATTGGCCTTCTTCTTATTTTCTTCAATCCATGCTTCGTGTTTTTCGATTGGATTAATCACAGCGAGTTTTACGATTGTAAGTCCAGCAGCAACCACACCAAGTGCTGTCCCAGCACCAGCAATAAAGCCGAGTGTAAATTTGGATTTCATGTTTATCTCCCCCATTCCTGATAAATTCTAATTTAACAGTTCTATTTTACCAGAATAAAGAAATTTTTGCTTGAACATGTCAAGAATTCCTTTACTTGTTATTTTCAGACTTTATACGACATTCTTGTAGAAAATATTTTTAGGCAGTGAGTCTTTAAATGATTTTATTTTTTATTATGAAATAAAGCCTTTACTCTTATGTCGCGTTTAATTTATACACGAAATCAAGTAATTTGTCCAATAAAATCAAAATATTGGAAATTAATTATACAATTTGATACGATGTGTATGTAAATTGAATTAGAAATTGAAAAGAGGAAATTAATGATAGATGAGAATGCAGATACCATAAATAAAGCGAAAGAACAGTTCATAAAAGAGATGCATCTTGCAGCCAAAGACGGCTTTGTTCATACTTTAATGGTAATGACCTTCTCGACTGTAGGAAATGGACATAGGGATGAAGCAGTTCTTCTGGATTCAACAGACAAGATAAATGCTTATTTGAATGTTCTTCAGAAACTCAACTATGAAATCGTTGACATTAAATTAACGGCAGGATCTGAGCAGGGAATTACAAAAAAAGTAACAAAGCTATACGCCTTAATCATGTATAAATAGAAGATTCATTATTAGATTAGACTAAATTTTGAAGAGATCACAAAGATCACAAAGACTTATTGACAAATCGTGACATTTTACAGTTGCCGTGCTATAATTAAAGAATGGTTACAGTTAAAGATTTGACAGAGCGCATCAGATTTGAAGCGCTCTACTCCACTGATACGTCGCTCAAAAAGGAGATTACTTCTTCTGACATTACACGTCCCGGTCTTGAAATGGCGGGCTATTTCGACTTTTTCCAAAGTGAGCGCATTCAGCTTTTCGGCATGAAAGAATGGTCCTACATGATGCGAAATGTCGGAGACCAGCGTTACGATTTGCTGAAAAAGATTTTCTCTGACGAGACACCGGCCGTCATTGTGGCGCGTGGCTTAGAAGCACCAGAAGAAATGCTGAGGGCGGCCAAACATCATGATGTGACACTTCTGAAATCATACGAATCAACAAGTCGCTTGTCTGGGCAAATTGCCAGCTATCTGGATGAAGCGTTAGCACCAAGGACTTCGATTCACGGCGTTTTGATGGATATTTTCGGCATTGGTGTTTTAATCAAAGGTGTCAGTGGGATCGGAAAGTCTGAAACGGGCTTGGATCTAGTGCGTCGCGGTCATCGACTGGTAGCGGACGATCGCGTAGAAGTCTATAAGAAAGACGCCTTTACAGTCCGCGGAGAGTCTCCTGAGATCTTGCGCAATTTGCTGGAAATTCGCGGTGTGGGCATCATTGACGTGCAGACCTTGTTTGGCGCAGGCGCAGTGAAAGATTCATCAAATATTGATTTGGCAGTTCAGCTGGAAGAGCAGTCAAAAGATCATAATTATGACCGTCTGGGAAGTCAGGAATATAAGCTGGAATTGGCTGATGTTCCAGTTCCCCTCTTAAAGGTGCCTGTCAACATGGGACGAAATCTGTCCGTCATTATTGAAGCCGCAGTCTCTAATTTTAGTGCCAAGCAGATGGGTTACAACACAACCGCAGATTTCGAGCGGCGTTTGACAAAGCTGATAGAAGGAAATACTGAATGATGATACCTTTTTTTTCCACCATTCCAAAGATTGCGCTCAAGCTCGGCCCTTTTGAGATTCACTGGTATGCGATCATTATCGTATGCGGAGTAGCTTTGGCTGTCTGGCTTGCCATGCGGGAGGCGCCCAGAAAAAAGATTGATCCTGAGTCAGTGATAGACTTTATCTTGATTGCTTTTCCTTTGTCAATTATTGGCGCGCGCCTCTATTACGTGATTTTTCAGTGGCCTTATTATTCCCAACACCCTGGTGAAATTGTCGCGATTTGGGATGGCGGAAATGCCATTTATGGTTCACTGATTGTCGGTTTTATCACGCTTTTAGTTTTTTGTTATTACAAAATGATCAAGCTTCGCGATTTTTTGGACATTGCTATTCCAGGTGTCCTGATTGCACAAGCCATTGGCCGGTGGGGAAATTTTGTCAATCAGGAAGCCTATGGTACTGTTGTCAAAAATCTGAGTTATCTGCCGAACTTTATCAGTCAGCAGATGTACATTGACGGGCAATTCCGCCAGCCGACCTTTCTCTTTGAGAGCATCGGTACATTCATTGGCTTTATTCTGATTATGATTTTCCGTCATCGACTGACATTTTTGAAATCAGGAGATATTTTTGGCTTCTATCTGGTTTGGTATGGAATGGTGCGGTTTATCGTCGAAGGAATGCGAACAGACAGCTTAATGCTGGGTCCTGCTCGCGTGTCACAATGGCTTTCGGTATTTTTGATTCTTGCAGGCATTGCTTTCTTTATTCTGAACCACAAGAAGAAACCGCTTAAGCTGAGCATCAAGTTCTAATTTATAAAAATGTTTAAACTCTTATGATATAATGAAGATGAGTTTTGGAGGTTATATGCAGACAATTTTAGTGAATATTTTATATGGCGTTCTGATTCTGCTGGTTCTACTTTTAGTATTTTTCGTGATCAAGCTGATCCAGACCATGTCAGGCGTCAATAAAACCGTGCGTGTCGTGTCAAGCGATGTCGATGTTTTGCTGCATCAGGCGGACAACTTGATGGCGAAAGCCAATACGCTGCTGGAAGATGTGAACGGCAAAGTCGCCACTATTGATCCTTTATTTACCGCGGTGGCAGACTTGTCGGAAAGTGTTTCTGCAGTCAATGATTCCGGCCGCAATTTTATGTCGAAGTTTTCGCGTCAGAAGGCAAAACATGCCAAGCAGTCAGCCGTTATCAAGGTAGGGCGTACTGCGACAGGACTCTTGTCAAGAAAGAAAAAGATGATTTAACCGCCGTAAATGTGGTATTCATATAGATTGAAAGGAGAATGGAAATGTCAAAAAAATCAGGGTTTATAGGTGGCGCTCTCTTCGGCGCTGTGATCGGTGCAGCAGCGGCGCTTTTTGTTGCCCCTAAAAAAGGTTCAGATCTGCGAGAAGAGGCAATGGAAAAGTACAGTGCCTTCAAGGAGGATCCTCAAGGGACTCTCGAAGATTTGCGCGATTTCTCAACAGATAAGTTTTACGACATAAAGAACAAGTTTGACTCTGGTGAGTATTCAGCTGATGCGGCGAAAGACTACTTGCTGGCCCGTCGTGACGAAATCAAGGCGAAAGTTGAATCGGGTGAATTGTCAGTTGATTCAGTGCGCGATTTCTTTACAGAAACGCGTGATAAACTAGCAGATCGCTTTTCCAATGCAGCCGACGATGTGGAAGAAGCAGACGATGGCGACTTGTCCGAGGACTATAAATGGACTCAGGAGCCCGAAAAGACCGACGATAAGTAGCAGATAATCGAAAGTTGTAATCGGAAGTTGAATAATTTCCGATTTTTTTTGTACGTAAATCCGAATTTTTCAAGTATAATAGACAATGGACAACAAAAATGCGTCGAGTCAAAAACTCGACATGGAAGGAAACTAATGACACAAGCTAATTTTGGTGTAGTCGGCATGGCAGTGATGGGAAAGAATCTTGCTCTCAACGTTGAATCTAGAGGCTATACAGTTGCTATTTATAACCGGACAACTTCTAAGACAGAAGCAGTAGTGGCGGAGCATCCAGACAAAAACTTCGTCCTGACACGAACAATTGAAGAATTTGTGGCGGCAATTGAAAAGCCGCGTCGTATTATGCTCATGGTGCAGGCAGGTAAAGGCACAGACGCTGTCATTCAAGAGCTCTTGCCCTTGCTTGACAAAGGTGATATTTTGATTGATGGCGGCAATACGCATTTCCCTGATACCATGCGTCGTAGTGCTGAGCTGGCAGACTCTGGCATTAATTTCATCGGAACTGGCGTTTCAGGCGGCGAGAAAGGAGCCCTGCTTGGCCCATCCATGATGCCCGGCGGACAAAAAGAAGCCTATGATCTGGTGGCTCCGATTTTTGAGCAGATCGCTGCAAAAGCACCTCAGGACGGCAAGCCCTGTGTGGCTTACATGGGACCAAACGGTGCAGGACATTATGTTAAGATGGTTCATAACGGCATCGAGTACGGTGACATGCAGTTGATTGCAGAAGCTTATGACATGCTCAAACGCGTACTTGGCCTCTCTAATGCAGAGATTCAGCAGGTTTTTGAGGAATGGAATGAAGGCGAACTCGACAGCTACCTCATCGAAATTACCAAAGAAATCCTCAAATGTGAAGACGACTTGGGCGACGGCATGATCATTGATAAAATCCTTGACCGTGCCGGCAACAAGGGCACGGGAAAATGGACATCGCAGAGTTCTATGGATCTTGGTGTGCCGCTTTCACTCATCACCGAGTCTGTTTACGCACGTTTTATTTCAGCTTACAAGGATGAGCGCGTGAAAGCTTCTGGACTTCTATCTGGTCCAGTGGTTAAGTTTGACGGTGACAGGAAAGAAACAATTGAAAAAATCCGCCAAGCGCTTTATTTCAGCAAAATTATGTCATACGCTCAAGGTTTTGCTCAGCTGCGTGCCGCTTCAAAGGAATATGACTGGGATTTACCTTATGCAACCATTGCGAGCATCTGGCGCGCGGGCTGTATCATTCGCGCACGCTTCCTGCAAAAAATCACAGATGCTTTTGACAAAGATGCCGAGCTTGAAAATCTTTTGCTGGATGAGTATTTCATTGATGTCACTAAAAAATATCAGGAATCTGTTCGTGATGTCGTTGCTATGGCAGTGAAAGCTGGCATTCCTGCGCCAACCTTCTCAAGCGCAATCTCTTATTATGACAGCTATCGAAGTGCTCAGCTGCCTGCTAACCTTATTCAAGCGCAGCGTGATTACTTCGGCGCACATACCTACGAGCGTGTGGATAAGCCGCGTGGTGAGATGTACCACTACAGCTGGTATGAAGAAGAATAACAATTTGAGAGCGAAAGCCTGATTCTTCGGCATTTGATTGCGAAGGGAGAACACAAAAATGGGAATTTTAACTTGATTCCCTGCCAAATTCCCTGATTTAAGCGAGTCTAGAACCAGAAATTAAACCGAAATTTCCTAAGAGAAGTTTCAGTCTTTCAGTTAGTCGCTCAAGTTTGAGCTTACAAAAAGTCATAACCACCCGTCAAACGGGTGGCTTGTACCACGGGTGTAACCCGTGCATACTCACTGCGCCTTAAGACGCTAGCCTTCACAAAAAGCGTTCAGGCTCATTGTGTTTGAC